>JAAZBR010000137.1 GCA_012513735.1 Clostridiales bacterium
AGCAAGTGGAGCAAGAAGCCTGCCGCCGTGGTCAGCGTATCGCCGGGCAACCTGTCCGGCTTTGGCGCCAACCACCACCTGCGCCAGGTGCTGACGGTGCTCAACATGCCCACCGTGCAGCAGCCGGAAGCCTATATTGGCAATGTAGTAAACTTGCTGGACGAGCAGGGCAGGGTGCAAAACGAAGACACCCGCAAGTTCCTCAAAACCGTCACCGACGCGCTGGTGGCCATGCTGTAAAGGATGCAAGACGGCTATTAGGCGGGTGCACTTCCGTGTGCCCGCCTTGCTTTGTATTGCAAAGGCCCGTATGCTGATCCGAAAGAACAATTCGAAGATATTATGGTCACTATGCAACCTGAACCAGTTCTAAAGCATCTAATAGGCAACATCGGCTGATGAACCAAAGGAGCACAGATGGACGTTGCAGGGTTTACTGACCTGGTGAGGGAGCGAGAGCGCTCACTGTACCGCATTGCCTACAGCTACTTGCACAGCGATGCCGATGCGGCTGATGCTGTGCAGGATGCCTTGCTGCGGGCCTGGGAAAAACGCGCCAGCCTCCGCCAGCCTCAGTATTTCGGCACCTGGCTGACCCGTATTCTGATCAACCGCTGCAAGCAGATGCTGCGCGAAAGACGCCCCCAGTATGCTCTTCAGGAGCATCACGCCATTTCATCTGACGACGGCATAGAGAACCTGGAGCTAAGCATTGCGCTGGATCATCTGGACGCGAAATACCGCATGCCGCTGCTGCTCTTTCACCTGGAGGGCTTCTCGGTAAAGGAGACCGCCGCCATCCTGCGCTTGCCGCAGAATACGGTGAAAAGCCGCCTTGCCCGTGCCCGGCAGCGGCTCAACGACCTTTTGACACAACAGGAGGTGTGACCATGCGTGAGATCGACCTGAACCAGGCCTTTAAGCCGACGCCTGAGGTGTTTTCCCGGCGTGTGGAGCAGACCCTCCGCAACATTGGAGAGGAAAAAAAGATGAAACGATTCACAGCAAAAACCGCAGCCCTCAGTATGGCGCTGCTGATCGCCCTGGCCGGCATCGCCTATGCGGCCATTCACTTTGGGCAGCCATGGTACTATGATAACCGCTTTGACGCCTACCAGAAGTATGAACCTAAGAAATACCAGGCCATTATGGACAGCCTGCAGAAGGACCTGCCCCAGGAGGTGACGGGCCCTGCGGCAGCGCTGGTCAGCCTGCAGGTGCCTGACGCCGCCTGGGTACCTGCTCAGGGGCTGGCCACCCTGAGCATGCTGGCGCAGCCGCTGGATGAAAAGGCCTATGAGCTGCACAGCCTGTGGGAAATGGATGTGGATGGCGCCCTGGTGGGCCGTATCGATCCCCAGGAAGAGGACAGCCGCGTGGACCACTGGCTGTGGACGGAGAAAGGTCATGGCCTGCCCAGGGATGTGATGCTGGATCCGGGAAAAAAGCTGCTGCTGATCGACCTTGGAGGGGAAATGTACATTGGTGATACCCAGGCCACCCTGCCTGGCTACAGCTTTGATGCATTTACCACCAAGGAAGGCCCGGTCA
>JAAZBR010000138.1 GCA_012513735.1 Clostridiales bacterium
ATTCCTATGACAGGCTGTTGCTGGTTGGCAACGGCCTCTGCAGGGCTGCTTTCCCGCCACCGTTGCTATGTTGCAATGTTGACAAGAGGGAGCCGGATTGATATGATATATTCGTTCAATTTAATACAAATGGAGGGACTATGATGAAGAAACTGCTTGCCTTGCTCCTTGTTCTGATGCTTTCTCTGACCGCCACCGCGGCCCTGGCTGACGAGATTGGCTTCCTGCCGCCGGCGATGACCAGCCCCTTCTACGCCTCCTGCATCGAGGGCGCCACCCCCGTGGCAACCGCCTCCGGCTATGAGCTGCTGGTGATGGCGCCGCCCTCCGAAGATGACTATGCCACGCAGATGTCTATGATGGAGGACATGATTACCCGTGGCGTCAAAGGTATTGCGGTGTGTGGCATTAACCTGGACGCCTTGATCCCCGGCATCAAGAAAGCCAACGAAGCGGGCATCCCTGTGGTGATGTTCAACACCATCACGGAGCTTGAAGGCGTTGAGGTGTACGCCTACTCCGGCTACAACCAGTATAATGGCGGCGGTAAAATCGCCGACTGGGTGAACGAGAAGACCGGTGGCACGGCCAAGGTGGCCATCATCGAAGGCCTGCCTTCCGACTATACTACCCAGCGTATGGGCGGCTTTGTGGACCGCTGTAAGGAAGCGTATCCTAACATCGAAGTGGTGGCCACACAGCCGGGCGACTGGGTGCGTGAGAAGGGCATGAACGCCGCCATGGATATGTTGCAGGCGCACCCTGATATCAACGTGATTTACGGGCTGTCTGACGAAATGGCGCTGGGCGCCGTGCAGGCCATCAAGCAGCTGGGCCGGGATGACATCATCGTGGTAGGCCTTGACGGTAACCCCAACGCCTTTGAATCCGTGAAGGCTGGCGAACTGACTGCCACCCTGGACTGCGGGCCCGTGGCCATCGGCGCCAATGCCATCCTTGCGATTGTGGAAGCGCTTGAAAATGTGCCCAGGGAAGAAAAGGTCATTGAGGCTGAGACCACTGTGGTTGACATCAGTCTGGTTGATGATTTCATCAAGTAATACTAATTCCAAACGTTAACGCATCGTCGCGCTGGTTCTTTTGCCTCACTGTTATGTCGACTGCTCGGTCGGCGTAGCGCCACTACGCCTTCCTCGTCTGCTCCTCGCAGTGAGGCGAAAGTCCACACCGCTTTGGATGTATTACCGTTTTACATGAGTATTACAACATCATCTGCTTCGTTACAATCCTTCAAGCCTCCGCCCTTGCCCGGCGGACTTCCTCCACCATTTTCTTGCCCACCTGCACGATGCTGTCATAATCGCCCGTTTTGGCGCCGCGGGTCAGGTCGCTACCCGCGCCCACCGCCACCGCGCCGGCCTTGATCCACTCATAGGCGTTGTCGGCGGACACGCCGCCGGTGGGCATCATTTTAGCCTGGGGCAGCGGCCCGTGGATGGCCCGGATGATGGCCGGGCCAAAGAGATTGCCCGGGAAGATCTTGATGATGTCACAGCCGGCCTCCATGCACTCCACTGCCTCCTTCACCGTCATGGCGCCTGCCATGCAGGCTACCTGGTAGCGCAGGCACAGCTTGACGGTGTCCACATTGAGGCAGGGGCTGACCACAAAGTGCGCTCCGGCCAGAATGGCCGCCCGGGCGGTCTCTGGGTCCAGCACCGTGCCGGCGCCGATCAATATATCTTCCGGCCGGTAACGGGCGCTCAGCGCCTTGATGATGTCCGCAGCGCCCGGCACTGTGAAGGTCAGCTCAATGCCCACGATGCCGGCCCGTATGCAGGCATCGGCGATTTTCATGGCCTGCTCGCCGCTCTCTGCCCGGATGACGGCGACCACGCCGCAGTCTGTCAGCCTACTCAATACGTTCTGCTTGTCCATTTCTCTTCTCTCCTTGTTAAACAACGGTATGGGGACAACCTTCCCCCTTTAGCACGGAAATCAGGTTGTGCACGGCCATCAGCCCCATATTGCGCACCGCTTCAGCGGTGTGCGCGCCGGTGTGGGGGCTGAACACCACCCGGGGCAACCCCTTGAGGGGGGAATCCAGCAGGGGCTCCTGCTCAAAGGCGTCCAGCCCCAGCCCGCGCAGCTTGCCTGCTTTCAAGGCTTCTGCGCAGGCTTCCTCATCCATCAGGCCGCCCCGGGAGGTGTTGATCAGCGTGGCGTCGTCCTTCATCCGGGCGATGCTCTCTTTGGAAATCAGGTGGCGGGTCTGTTCATTCAGCGGCACATGCAGGGAGATCACATCGCTGCTGCCCAGCAGCTCATCCATATCCACCGCCCTGATGCCCTGTGACGCCGCAAAGGCGGCATCTAGGTAGGGGTCGCAGGCTAACACGTCCATTTCAAAGGCCCTGGCCCGCACGGCCAGTTTTTTGCCGATGGCGCCCAGGCCCACAATGCCCAGCACCTTGCCTGCCAGTTCCATGCCGTCGCTGCGCGGCCATTCGCCCTGCTGCACCGCATTGTGCAGCGCCGGCAGGTTGCGCGCAGAGGCCAGCATCAGCGCAAAGGCCAGCTCACACACTGCGGTGGCGTTGGCGCCCGGCGTATTGGTGACCACAATGCCCCGGTGCCTGCAGGCATTCAAATCCACCCGGTCCACCCCCGCGCCATAGCGGGAGATCACCTTCAGGCTGGCGGGCATGCGCTCCACCACGTCGGCGGTGATATAATCCACCCCCGCCACATAGCCGTCCACATCCGCCAGCCGGGCCAGCAGTTCTTCCCCCTTCAGGGGCACCTTGAGGTCATTGTACACCACCTCGTCGGCAAAGGTTTCCAGCAATTTGCGCGCCTGCGCATTCTCCGGCTTGTCGAAGGAGGTGGGCGTTACCAAGATTTTCATCCGTTCACTTCCATTTCAGTATCCATTATTGGGGGCCTGACAGCCGATCTGCCTGCATCATACTGCCTGCGCCGGCTTTTTGCCCGGTCATCGCGTGTATCAGCCGGGCCGGTTTGGCACCGTATGCCCACATGCGCCAGGTCTGATACCGCTTGTTGCAGCCATTGTACACACAGGAGTGCCCCTTGGCAACCGCGGCGTAAAATGGGGCTTCTCCGGAAGTCCACGGTTACCCAGCGCCAAAGAAGTACCCAAGGGACTTTTTCCCAAGATGAAGGACGCTTGCTGCAAATTGTTTCTCTCAGGATGCGACACTTTGCGGCTGCCAATCGTCTATGGAAGTGAAGGGAGGTGAGCCGCGCGTGGATCAAGTCCAGGGCCCGGACAACACGCAGAGCAAGCGGTTGCTGCTGGAGCGGCTGGTTGCGGAGCATCAGGCCTCCCTGCTGCGCACCTGTTACCTGTATCTGCGCGACCGGATGCAGGCGGAGGACGCTGTGCAGGAGACCTTCCTGAAGGCCTGGCGCAGCCTGGACAGCTTCCG
>JAAZBR010000139.1 GCA_012513735.1 Clostridiales bacterium
CCGAACCGCCGGGCGTTGCGGGGCGCCGCGCACTCGATGCAGTGGCGGTCGCCATCACGGTTGCGGGACTGGCAGCGGTTGCATATCCACATGGCGTGCGCTCAGATGCCCAGCGAAATGTTGATGTCCCGCGCAGTTTGCACCATGGGGCCATCGACCTGCACCAGCTTGGGCACACCCGCGATATCGCTGAGCTTGTTGTGGATGATCTTGCGGCCATCCACAGCCACGGTGACGCCGTAGATTTCATCCCGGATCAACTGGGCGGCGTGCACACCAAACTCGGTAGACAGCACCCGGTCGTAGGCGCAGGGGGTGCCGCCCCGCTGGATGTGTCCGGGCACCACGGTGCGGGTCTCCACGCCGCACAGCTCCTCAATTTCGGCGGCAATGCGCTGGGAGATGCTATTGTACACGCTTTCCGTGCGGGCCTGCTCGCGTTCCTTGCGCTTCATGGCCTTTTCGTCCTGGCTCATGGCCCCCTCGGCCACCGCAATGATGGAGAAAGATTTGTTCAGGTTGGCTCGGGTTTCTACCACCTCGGCCACCTTGTTGATATCGTAAGGAATTTCGGGCAGCAGAATCACATCGGCGCCCCCCGCCATGCCTGCATACAGGGTAAGCCAGCCGGCCTTGTTGCCCATCAGCTCGATTACCATGCAGCGCCCGTGGCTGGCCGCAGTGGTGTGGATGCGGTCGATGACATCGGTGGCAATTTCCACAGCGGTGTGAAAGCCAAAGGTATAGTCGGTGCCCGCGATGTCGTTGTCAATGGTCTTGGGCAGGCCGATGACATTGAGGCCCTCCTCGCTCAACAGGTTGGCCGTCTTGTGGGTGCCGTTGCCGCCCAGGCATACCAGGCAGTCCAGCTTCATGGCGCGGCAATTGCGCTTCATCTCGTCTACCTTGTCGACGCCGTCATCGTTGTCGCGCATCTGGCTGAAGGGGGTGCGGCTGGTACCCAGAATGGTACCGCCCCGGGTGAGGATGTTGGAGAAGTCGCTCTCCTCCATGCGGTGATAGTCGCCCTCAATGAGGCCGCGATAGCCGCCCCGGATGCCGATGATATCGGCGTCAAACAGGTGATAGCTGGCGCGTGCAACGCCGCGGATGGCCGCGTTCAGGCCGGGGCAATCGCCCCCTGCAGTCAGGATGCCGATTCTTCTCTTCATAGGTGTTTCTCCTCTTCCCATATAATGTTTCAACGTTCCAGCAGTATTACTTGATGCCGAACACGCCCAGAATGTTGCGGGTGATGCTGCGGCCCACCGTGTATCCGGCGCCTGAGGCGGTGGAGCGCGTAAAGTTCTGCAGCATACGCTCCAGCGTAGAAGGCTGCTCCTTCACAGGCTTCTCCGCCTTAGCCGGCTTTTCGGCCGCGGGCTGGGGCACTACCTGCTGGGGCTCATACTGGCCGGTCTTGGGGTTGAACACCAGCACCGGCGGGGTGGCCTGCTGGGCGGGCGCCAGGGGCGCCGGCACGGGCTGTACCGTCTGCGCCTGCGGCTGGGGGGCGTAAACGGTCTGGCTGGGCGGCGCATAGGCGGCCGGCGCCTGTACCTCGCGCTCCACATAGGCGCCGGTGGCCGGATCGTACACCTTGAAGGTCATAGTCTGCACGGCCTGGGGCACAGGGGCTTCGCCCTCAGTCTCTGCGGCCGCCGCCGGTTGGACGGGGATCTCCTGCAACACGCTGGTCTGCTGCACGCCGTGGGAGAAGAACTTGCCGCTCAGCACCTCATAGGCGCTTTGCCGGTCAAACATGGTGTCATACTTGCCCTTCAGCTCGCTGGCCTCGATCAGCTCCTGGCGCAGACTGTCGGAGATGGCGCCAATGCTGCTCTGGGGCGGCAGCACGATGGCTCGCTGGGTAATAGAGGGGCTGCCGTCCTCCTGCAGGAAGCTGAGCAGCGCCTCGCCGGTGCCCAGCTCGGTGATGGCCTGCTGGGTATCAAAGGCGGGGTTGGGGCGGAAGGTCTGGGCCACGGCGCTGATCACCTTTTGCTCCTGGGGGGTGAAGGCGCGCAGGGCGTGCTGCACCCGGGCCGAAAGCTGGCTCAGCACGGAGCTGGGGATATCCGTGGGGTTTTGCGTGATGAAGAATACGCCCACGCCCTTGGACCGGATCAGCCGGATGGTCAACTGGATTTTATCCAGCAGGTCCTTGGGACAGTCCTCAAACAACAGGTGGGCCTCATCAAAAAAGAACACCATGCGGGGCAGCTCCTTGTCCCCCTGCTCGGGCAGCAATTCATACAGCTCACCCAGCATCCACAGCATGAACACGCTGTATAGCGCCGGCCGCAGGAACAGCTTGTCTGCCGCCAGGATGTTGATCATACCGTTGCCCGCCTCATCCCGCACAAACCAGTCGTTGATGGCCAGGGCGGGCTCACCGAAGAACTCGTTGCCGCCCTGGTCCTCCAGCACGGCGATGGCGCGCTGGATGGCACCAACCGAGGCCTTGGTGATGTTGCCATAGCGCAGCGTATAGTCCTGGGTCCGCTCGCCGGCGTATACCAGCATGGCCCGCAGGTCCTTCAGGTCGATCAGCAGCATGCCCTCGTCGTCGGCGATGCGGAAGATCAGGTTGAGCACCCCCGCCTGGGTGTCATTGAGCTGCAGCATGCGTCCCAGCAGCAGGGGGCCCATTTCGGACACCGTGGCGCGCACGGGGTGACCGCTTTTGCCGAACACATCCCAGAAGGTCACCGGGCAGGCCCGGTTGGTGTAGCCGGTGACGCCTGCCTGCTCCAGGCGCGCGACGATCTTCTCGTTGCGCTCGCCGGGGCGGGCCAGCCCGGCAAGGTCGCCCTTCACATCCGCCATGAAAACGGGCACGCCCAACTGGCTGAATGCCTCCGCCATCACCTGCAAAGTGACGGTTTTGCCCGTCCCGGTGGCGCCTGAAATCAGCCCGTGGCGGTTGGCCAACTGCGGCAGCATGCAGACGGCCCCCTCGGCGCTGGTTCCTACCCAGATCTTGTTGTCCAATAGCATGTGGTGTTCCTCCTGTTATTTTAGCGATTTGATGGTTTGCCTACCGGCGGATATGGATCAGGGCCACAGCCCGGGCGCTGATGCCCTCGCCGCGGCCCTCAAAGCCCATGCCTTCGGTGGTGGTGGCCTTGATGCTGACCCGCCCCTCGGAGACCTTCATGGCCTCCGCCAGACGCAGCCGCATGGCGGGAATGTGGGGCGCCAGGCGCGGTTGCTGGGCAGCGATGCTGATATCAGCATTGCTGGGCACAAAACCATGCTGGCTCAGCAAGTCCACCGTGCGGTACAGCAGATCCAGCGAGCTGGCGCCTGCATAGGCCATATCAGTATCGGAAAAGTGCTGGCCGATGTCCCCCAGGCAGGCGGCGCCCAGCAGCGCGTCAATCAACGCGTGGACGGCCACATCGGCATCGGAGTGCCCCATCAGCCCCCGGTCAAAGGGGATCTCCACTCCGCCTAAAATCAGCGGCCGGCCCTTTTCCAGCCGGTGCGCATCATAGCCCAGACCCACCCGGGGCATGCGGTGGGCAGCCAATATTTCCTCCGCCCGCTCCAGGTCGCCGGGTAGAGTCAGCTTGATGTTTTCCGGTTCCCCGTCCACTAGGTGGACGGGCAGATCCAGTTGCTCCACCAGCGAGGCATCGTCGGAGGCAGGGCCCTCCACCTCTTCATAGGCGCTTTCCAGCAGCGTACGATGAAATCCCTGGGGGGTCTGCACGGTGCGCAGCACGGTGCGCTGCAGCGTTTCGATGCTGCGCCCCTGCTGATCCACCCGCTTGACGGTGTCGGTGATGGGCTCCGCCGGCACGGCCGACCCCAGCCGCCGGGCATGGTCGATCACCCGGTCGATCAGCGTGCGGCTGACCAGCGGGCGGGCGGCGTCGTGCACCAGCACCAGGTCACAGTCCTCCGGCAGGCGGCTGAGCGCCCGGTGTACGCTGCTGCGCCTGTCGCTTCCCCCCACCACAAAAGCATCCTCCGGCAGGTCATAGCCCGCCAGGGCATGCTGGAAGGCGCGGATGTCCTGCTCGCGCACGGCGATGATCACGCCATCGCAGGCGCGCTTCAGGCGCTCCACGCTGTAGCAAATGACAGGGCGGCCTCCCAGTTCCTGCAGGGTTTTTACCCGGTCCCCACCCATGCGGCTGCCGCTTCCCGCGGCTGCAATGATGGCCCAGCAGCTCATAACGTCTCCTCTCCGGCCAGACGGCCTATGATAAAGTCGTAAATGTCCTGTGCGGCACCTGTCCAGCGGTCACGGAACCGGGCAGCCAGCTCGGCAGTCGGCAAGCTTAAATCGATGCGCATCAGAGGCATGCGCTGCTCCACCAGTTCCATCACCACATGGTATTCGTTTTGTCCCTCGTGGGCAATGCGGGCGGACTTCTCCCGCTCCTCATTAAAGCGGGCCCGGAATGCGGGTGCCGCCTGGTTGACCCGCTGCACCAGGCTGTCGGGCACCCGGTCCAGCAGCAAATGCAGGGCTTCCTCCCCGGCAGGGGTTACCTGATACAGGTCGTCGGCCACCTGGGGCGTACGGACGACCTGGCCCAGATCCCGCAGGTCGTACAGGGCAGTCTGCAGGTCGAAATAGTTCATGATATCGGTTTCCGCCATAAAGGAGATCAGCTGCAGGTTACCGCACTCTCCCAGGGCCTTGAGGGTGTGGAGGGTCAGGGTTTTGCGCTCCACTTCGCCCAGGCGATGGCGCGGGATTTCAGCCATGGGCCCACCTCCCTTTTGTTTGTTACTATATCACGTTTTGCTGCTGTGCGCACCCCAGAATTGCTGCACAAGGGGCACAATTTTCCAGGCGCTTTGAACGGGCCACATCTGCCAGTGAGAGGGCAGCAGCCTCCGGTAGTCCGCATAGCGGTAGCGCTCGTCGCACAGCAGCAGCACCCCCCGGTCGGTTTCCGATCGGATGAGACGCCCCGCCGCCTGTTGCACCTTGTGCAGGCCCGGCCATTTGTAGGCCACGTCAAAGCCTGGCTGCCCCGCCTGCTGTGCCCGCAAGCGGACGGCTTCCCGCTCGGGCCCCACCTGAGGCAGCCCTACCCCTACCACGCAAACCCCGATCAGCGACAGCCCCGGCAGATCAATGCCCTCGGCAAACACTCCCCCCAGCACGCACAGCGCAAGCAGGGGTTCCTCGTCCTGCGTAAACCGGGCCAGGTATTCACGGCGTTCCCCCTCCCCCATGCGCCGCTGCTGCACATGCAGCGGCAAGTCCTGCAGCAGCCCGGCCGCTGCCTCCATGTACTGGTAGCTGGGAAAAAAGGCGATGTACTTGCCCGACCGGCCCTGGCTGAGGGCGCGAATGGCATCCGCCACCTCAGCCAGGGACTGCTGCCGTGCCTGGTAGCGTGTATTAACAGACAACTGCAGGCATAGCATATGTTCGGGCGGAAAGGGAGAGGGCAAGGAGAAGCAGGCATCCTCCTGGTCGCCCCCCAGCAGATCCCGCATCTGCCGGAGGGGCTGCAGAGTGGCGGAGTAGCCCACAAAGCCGTGGAGCCCACCCGTTGCCTTCTGCAAAAAGGAGGTGAAATGCAGGCACAGCACCTGCAGGCGTCTGTGATCCCCCTCCCCTTCCCACAACAGCCGGTAATCCTCCGGTGTCTCCGCCGCCCGGTGAAGCGCATCCCGGAAGCCCAACAGCTCCCGGATCAGCCCGCTTTCCAGGGAAAAGGCCGGTACGCCGGCCAGGGCTTCAACAAGGCTGTCCGCTGCCGGCAGAAGCTGATCCACAGCAGGCTGCTCCATCCGCAGAGCCCGCAGCAGGCCGTCTGCCGTCCGCCACAGAATGCCCCGGCGCCCCAAGGCACGGCCGGCGTCCCGGCGCAGCCGCACCAACACAGGGGCCTCCAGGCTGCCCGACAGCATGGCCCGGACGCGGTCGGGCAGGTTGTGCACTTCATCGCACAGCACCGCCACCTGGCCGGGCCGGTCAAACACCCGCTTAATGTGGGCGCGGGGATCAAAGAAGTAATTGTAGTCGCCAATCACCACGTCGGCCACCGCAGCCAAGGCCAGGCTGAGCTCAAAGGGGCAGAGTTGATGCCTTGCGGCGATGGCAAGCACCCTTTTCGCATCCCAGGGGCCGCGGCGCAGGGCATCGGCCAGCCCCAGGGGCTGGCGCAGGTAGTGCCCCCTGGCCCGGGAACAGTGATCCGGGTGGCAACGCACCTCCTCCATAGGGCACAGCTTTTCCTTGGCCGTCATGCTAAGGGACCACAGCTTCAGCCCCTGTGCCTGCATGCGGGCGATCTCCCCTTCCATGGCCCGGGCGGCGGTGCCCCGGGCGGTGAGGCACATGATCTGGCTGCAATGGTGCAGGCCCTGGGCCTTCAGCGCCGGGTACAGCACTGCCGCGCTTTTGCCGGTGCCCGTGGGCATCACGGCAAACAGCCTTTTGCGGCGCAGGATGGCAGTGTACACCTGGGCCGCCATTTCCCGCTGGCCGGGCCGGTAGGCAGGATAGGGAAAGGGCAGGAGAGACAGGCTGTTATCCCGCCGCTTCCGGTGGCGCAGCAGCTTCTTCTGCCAGACCACATAGGGAAAAAGCAGCGCATGAAAGCGCTGCTCCAGCTCAGTAAAACCATAAGTCTGCGTATCATCC
>JAAZBR010000140.1 GCA_012513735.1 Clostridiales bacterium
ATAGGATGCTGCACCTGGCTGATCTGGAATACCTCCTGATACCATTTCACAGAGTCTGCTAAGTTGGTGACCGGCAGCCCCACCGTGGTGCTGAGTATCTTCATGGAATCACCTCCGCAAGCTGTGCATTTCCATTATATGCTGCGTCCTGTCGCCATCCGGCGCAGACGCTTATATGCATGATCAACTGGCTCCCTGCTCCATCAGTTGTAGTGCCTGTTCATAGCGGGGCATGGCTCCCTGGGCGCCTGCCCCGGTGACGCTCAGCGCGCCCACTGCATTGGCGAAGCACAGCGCCTTCTCGATGGCCATGTCCCGGGCCAGGGCGGCGGCCAGGCCCGCGTTAAAGCTATCGCCCGCAGCGGTAGTATCCACCACCTGCACCTTGAAGCCGGGCACTTTGAGGGTTGTTTGCCCGTCCACATACAGGCAGCCACGGCCCCCCAGTTTGGCTACCACCGCTCCCACGCCCCGTTGCAGCAGGCAACGGGCAGCGGCTTCCACCTGGGCATCGCTCTGGGTAGGCATACCAGTCAGCAGACCCAACTCGCCCTCGTTGGGGGTCAGGTAGTCCACCTGCTGAAGCAGCCCGTCCTCAAGAGGCACCGCAGGTGCTGGATCTAATATCACCAGGCCGCCCCTTGCCCGGCAGGCGGTGGCCGCATAAACAACCGAGGGCATAGGGATTTCAAGCTGCAGCAGGCACACTGCATCTGCAGGCACCTTGGGCAGCGCGGCCGCAATGTGCTGCTGATCCACCTGGCCGTTGGCGCCGGCTACGATGGCGATGCGATTTTCCCCCTGGCTGTCTACCTCGATCAGGGCAACGCCGCTGGGCACCCCGGGCAGCACCTGAATGCCGGCCACATCTACCCCCTCCTGCTTTAACGTGCGCAGGTAGAAGGCGCCGTTTTCGTCATCGCCCAGCTTGCCTACAAAGCGGGTGGGCACCCCCAGCCGGGCGGCTGCCACTGCCTGGTTGCCACCTTTGCCGCCGGCATAGGTGTGAAAATCGCTACCGCTGATGGTTTCCCCCGGCTGGTGAAAGCGCGGCAAAGTCACCGTCAGGTCAACGTTCAGGCTGCCAATCACACAGATAGAGCGCATGGTACCGATTCCTTTCATTAAGATTTACTGTATACAGCATACCACAATCTGTGCCCTTCTGCGGTAAAAAATCACAAAAAAACGCCGCGGATTTGTTGCCGCGGCGCTGCATTCTGTGCTTTTGTCGGGTTTGAAAGGCCGTCGTTTTCAAACGGGACGGTTATCGCCCTTCTCAATTTTTCAGAAAGGTGCCCTGCCGCAGCTCCTTCTGGGTGTTCATCACAATGGGGCCGCCCCAGGTAATGCCCTCTCAAAAGGGCGGGGCAGCATGGTAGATAAAGCGCAGGGGCTGTTTGTCCGTCACCTGCACGCGGAAGCTGTTACTTCCCCAAACAGCACGGCGGTCTTCTCGCTGATGGCCTGGTCTATGTCAACGCCCAGCCTTCGTCCCCGTGGTAGATCATCCGCTTACTCATGCCGCCGTCCACATTCAGTACCTGGCCGGTGATAAAGGAGGCCTGCTCTGCACACAGGAACAGCACGGCTTGGACGATGTCCTGGGGCACTCCCACCCGGCCTACCGGGTGCTGGCCGGCATCGGGGCCCGCAAAGGTGCTGCCGGTGGTATCGATCCAGCCGGGCGCGATGGCGTTGACCCTGGCTTTGCCCGCAAGGGACATGGCCAGCGCATGGGTCAGCGCCGTGATGCCGCCCTTGGCGGCGGTGTAGCTTTCGGTGCCCCGCTGGGATTGGAAGGCACGGGTGGAGCTGATGTTGATCACGCTGGCGCCCTGCGCAAAGCGGGGGGCCAGCAAAGTGGTCAAGTAATAGGGGGCCGCCACGCCCACTGCCTGGGCATGCAGAAAATCCTCCCAGCCGCAATCCGGGTAACCGCCTTTGGTTTCCATGGCGTTGTTCACCAGCACATCCACCTGGTCAAACTGCTTCATGCAGGCCCGGGCAAAGGCTTCCAGGTCGTCTTTGCGCCCCACATCCCCTTCAAAGAACAGCGCACAGGGCGTATCGGTTTTCTTTTGGTCGATGATAGCCACCCGGTCGCCCCGGGCATGAAAGGCCTCCGCAATGGCCCGGCCAATGCCCCGGCCGGCGCCGGTGATGACAACGCTTTGCATGGCATGTCCTCCTTAATTTTAACTACTATCATCATAGCATATCGGGGCCATATTTTTCCCCTGTATCCATTCTCTTGTGTTATACTGTAGCCGGTTCACTCCGAAAGAGGGGGGCAGAAACTTGGCACGAAAACGTCCTGCGCTGTACAAGCTGCGCTACAAGCAGGTGCCCGCCATTGTGGTCATCGCGGCGGTGGTGGCCGTTGTGGCGGTGTTCAGCGTCATCAACATCAACCTGGACAGGGACATCAACCGCCTGAACGCCCTGGTGGAGCAGGGCAACGCCCTGGTGCTTGAAAAGCAGAAGGAGGCAGCCATGCTGCTGGACACGCTGCAGATTTCTTCCACGGATGGCTACATCGCCAACCAGGCGCGCACCCAGTATGGCTACCTGGCCCCGGGGGAGATCCGCTTTGTGATTACCAATCCGGAGGCCCTGTACGGCCCGGAGGGGGCGCCTGCGCCCGCGCAGCCATGAGCATCGTGCGTATGGGTGTGGTAGCCATTGGCTCCAATTCAGTCAGGATGCTGACGGCCAATCTGGACGCGGCGCTCTCCCAGCCTGTGCGCGGGCGGGTGGAGACGGCGCTGTTTTTGTCCATGGACAATAAAAAGCGCCTCAGCGAGGAGGCCATGGAACGGGTGGCCCAGGCGGTGGCCAGCCTGTGCCGCCAGGCCCGTGCGGCCGGTGCACAGCAGTTGCGCATGATCGGCACCTGCGCCATGCGGGATGCCATTAACCGCAACGAGCTGGATTTTTATATTGCCGCTACCTCGCCTGTGCTGCTCAACCGCATCATATCCGGTGAGGAGGAGGCCCAGCTCTCCTTTCTGGGGGCTGCCTGCGTGCCGCCCCGGCCTGGCGTACTGGGCATGATCGATATCGGTGGCGGTTCCACCGAAGTGGCCACCGGCACGGCGGATGCGGGGCTGGCCTTTTCCCGCAGCCTGCAGCTGGGCGCATCGCGGCTGCTGATGGAACAGCGCATTGATACGCCCCGGGATCTGGCAGCCGCCCGGCACCTGGTGCGCGCGATGCTGAAAACCAGCCTGCCTGCCCTGCCCGAACCTGTAGGGGAGTGGACGCTGGTGGGCGGTACCGGCACCACGCTGGCCGGCATGCAGGAGGGCCTGAGCTATCATGACGCATTGCCCGAGGGCATCCCCCTCACGCTGGAAATTGTCAGCGAATGGCTGGCCCGCCTGGCGGATATGACCGCGGGCCAGCGCAGCGCGCTGCCCGGCATGCCTCCCACCCGGGTGCACATTCTGCCCACAGGCCTGGCTGTTCTGGAGGGTATCATGGAACATTTCAGCATCCCCCAGCTTCGTGTCAGCCTGCGCAACAACCTGGATGGCTACCTCTATCGCCTGTACAAACATCCTGAGGAGGATCGGGATGGCTGAGTGGACCCCTGCCCAACGACAGGCCATTGACGCCCGCAACCACAGCATTTTGGTGAGCGCTGCCGCGGGCAGCGGCAAGACCAGCGTGCTGGTGGAGCGGCTGATGGAGCTGCTGCGCGGAGGGGCCCGCATTGAGCGGGTGCTGGTGGTTACCTTCACCCATGCGGCGGCGGCGGAGATGCGCAGCCGCCTGATGGAGCGTCTGAGTGAGGAAGCGCGGGAGAGTGCCCACCTGCGCAGGCAGCTTCAGGCCATCAACCGGGCGGATATCAGCACGCTGCACACCTTCTGCAACCGGCTGATCAAAAGGCATTTCCAGGCTGTGGGGGCGGACCCCGGCTCCCGCGTGGGGGACGAGGGCCGCATGAAGGTGATGCTGGACAATGCCCTGCAGGCGGAGATGGAGGCGCTCTACGAGCAGCCCGACCACGACCGCCAGTGCCTGATTGATCAATACACCGACAAAGACATACAGGCCATGGCGCTGCAGCTCTATCATTTCCTGATGGCGCTTGCTCACCCCTGGCAGTGGGTGGAGCAGCACCTGCAAATGCCCGATGCCGCCAGCCTGATGGCGCACCCCTGGTACGGGTGGGCGCTGAAGGAGGCCCAAGCCCGGGCGGAGGCGGCGCTGCAGCTCTGCCAGGAGGCGCTGGAGCTGACGGCCCATCCCCAGGGACCCCAGCGCTACCGCAACAATGCCCAGGTGGACCGGGAGATGGTGCTGTTTCTCCACAACGCGTTGTTTGAGGAAGGCCGCCTGCCGGAGGGGCTGGACCCAACCTTTGGCGATCTGTCCCGTGTTGCCGCGCCCCCCCAGGAGGACGAGAGCCTGCGGGAGCGCTACACGGATATGCGCAAGCAATTGAAGGACCTGGTGGCGGCCATTGTGACTGCCCTACCCGCCGGGCAGCAGGCCATGGACAAAGCCGCAGACGACATCGCCTGGACAGCGCCGGCGCTGCGCGCCCTGTGCGCGCTGGTGCAGCGAATGCACGGCCGCTATGGGGAGGACAAGCGGCAGAGGCAATTGTGGGACTATGACGACCTGGAGCACCTGGCCCTCCAATGCCTGCAGGATCCTCTTGTGCAGCAGGACATGGGCCAGCGCTTTGACGCCCTGTTTGTAGATGAATATCAGGACATCTCCCGCATCCAGGAGGCCATTATCCAGGCGCTGCATGGCGAGGATGCCTCGCTGTTCATGGTGGGGGACGTAAAGCAGTCCATCTACCGCTTCCGCCAGGCAGACCCCGGCTTGTTCATGCGCAAGTACAGGCAGTTCCATCAGGAGGCGGAGGCAGAGGAGCGGCTGATCCGGCTGAGCGAGAACTTCCGCTCCCGCACCAATATCCTGCAGGCGGTCAACCACGTGTTTGAACAGACCATGCTGGGGGACGCGCTGGAGATCGACTATGACGCCGAGGCTGCTCTGCGTCCCGGCCTGCCCAGCCAGAGCGACCCGCCGGTGGAGCTGCATCTGATCCTGCCGGCCCAGGGGGAGGGCACCGGCAACGAGGATGACGAGCAGCTTCGCGGCTTCCAGCGAGAGGCTGTGGTGATTGCCGAGCGCATTGAGCAGTTGGTTGGCACGCCTCTGGGCGGTGACAAGAACGCGCGGCCCATTCGCTACCGGGACATGGTGATTTTGCTGCGCAGCGCTTCCAGCCGCGCAGCCGGCATCGCCGAGGTGCTCAAGGCCCGTAACATCCCTGTGTATTCCGATGCAGACGCCCAGTTCTTTGACTTCCTGGAGGTGCAGGACATGCTGAACCTGCTGCATGTCCTCAACAACCCCCTGGAGGATATCCCCCTGCTGGGTCTGCTCAAAAGCCCCATCATGTCCTTCACCGATGAGAAGCTGGCCACCATCCGCGTGGAAGGTGATCCCAACGCCCCCTTCCATGAGCTGTTCTACGCCCGGCGCAGCACCGATCCCCAGGTGGAGGAGGCCGTCAGCCAGATCGAGCGGTGGCGCTTCCTGTGCCAAAACAGCCGGCTGGATGACTTTCTGCACCGGCTGCTGCGGGAAACGGGGCTGTATACCCTGGCCGGTGTCCGCAACAAGGGCGACCTGCGCCGCGCCAACCTGCGCCTGCTGTGTGAGCGGGCCGGCCCCAATCCCTTTCCCCAGACGCTGCACGGTTTCCTTCAGCGGGTCACGGAGGCCCGCCGACAGGACACCACCAAGGCGGCGGCTACCCTGGGCGCGGGGGAGGATGTGGTGCGCATCATGACCATGCACAAGTCCAAGGGGCTGGAATTCCCGGTGGTGTTTCTGCCCGATCTGTCCCACCGCTTCCGCCTGGATGGTCAGGGCGAGCTGCTGTTGCTGGATGCCGAGGTCGGCATGGCCCTGCGCAAGGTCGACCCGGATCTGCGCATGACCCACCACACGCTGGCAGGCAAGGCCATTCTGCTGAAGAAGAGCCGCGAAACCCGCAGCGAGGAGGCTCGGTTGCTGTACGTGGCCATGACCCGGGCTAGGGATCACCTGATATTGCTGGCCGCACCCGCCTCCATGAAGAGCACCCTCAGCCGCTGGCGCGCGCCGGTAGGCGCCCACCGCGCCAGCGTGGCTACCTGCATGATGGACTGGGTGGGGGCCAGCCTGTGGCCTGCGCTGATGGAGCAGCAGGATGTGCTGTGGCAGGCGCCGGGCGGTTCGCGTTGGCAGGTGGTGCTGCGCGCAGGCGAGCAGATTGCTTTGGGCGCGCCGGAGGATACGCCGCCCCTGCCGCCGATGCCCTCCCCCGGTCAGCAGCCGTCTGACTGGATCATCAACCACATGCGTCCCCTGGAGATAGCAAATACCTTCCCCCAGAAGCTGTCGGTGACGGAGCTGGTGGCTCGCAGCGGCCTGCAGCTTGAGGAGACAGCGGCCACCAAGCGCCTGCCCTGGGACCAGCAGCAGCGAGGGGCGCCACGGGATGAGGCGCTGCGCCGGGGTATCATTACCCACCGTGCCCTGGGCGGGCTAGACTTGCATCCCCTCCGTGGCCTGCAGGGCCAGGCATTGCAGCAGATGCTGCACCAGGGGCTGGATCGGCTGGTGGAAGGCCGGGTGCTGTCCGAAAAGGAGCGCGCCATGGTGCGCGTGGATACGCTGGCCGGCTTCTATCAAAGCGAGTTGGGCTGCCGTTTGCTGATGGCTGACCGGGTGGAGAGGGAGTGGCCGTTCATGCTGGATGCCGGCAGCATGGTGGTGCTGCAGGGGGTGCTGGACTGCTGTTTCATGGAAAACAGCGCCTGGGTGCTGATCGACTACAAAACCGACCGTGCGGACCCGGATACCATTTATCAGCGCTACCGGGATCAGATGCGCTGGTACATCCGGGCCCTCCGCGAAATCAGCGGCCAACCGGTGGCCCAGGCCCACCTGTACTGCCTGGAGGCCGGGGTGGCCCTGCAGGTGGAGGA
>JAAZBR010000141.1 GCA_012513735.1 Clostridiales bacterium
CCGACGCCTCCTCCTTCATCACAGGGGTCACGCTGCCTGTGGATGGCGGCTACACGGCCAAGTAGGAAGGGATCATATGAATACGCTGGATTTGTTTTCGCTGAAGGGAAAGGTGGCCCTGATCACCGGCGGCCGTGCCATGTATGGCCGGGGCTGCTCCGAGGCGCTGGTTGATGCCGGCGCCAGGCTGTACCTGGCCAGCCATTCCATTGAAAGCGCCCGGGACGCTGCGGAGGAGTTGCGGGCCCGGGGCGGGGGCGAGGTGGAGCTGGTGGCTTTTGACCAGGAGGACCCGGATTCTATCCGCCGCATGATGGAAACGGTGATCCAAAAGGAAGGCCGGCTGGATATCTTTGTCAATGCCAGCCGGATCATTCCCAGGGGCGGCGTTGGCTGGATGCAGGAGGAAGCCGCGCTGGAGGCCTCCGTCCGTGTCAACGGCGCCGGTTTTCTATACATGACCATGCTGGCGGGCGAACAGATGAAGCGTCAGGGCTACGGCTCCATTGTTAATTTCGGCTCCATGATGGGGCTGATTGGCGTGGAGAAACACAACTATGACGGCGAGCCCGCCATGCAGGCCGGCGCTCACGCCCATGACTATGCACTGAACAAGTCGGCCATCACTGCCTGGACGCGGCACGCCGCCAGCTACTATGGCCGATTCGGGGTGCGGGTGAACACCCTGTGCCCGGGGGGCCTTCAGTCCGACCGGACGCCGGAGCGATTCATGCAGAACTACGGACAGCACACCCAGTTGGGCAGGTTGGCCGGGCCCCATGACATCAAGGGGGTGCTTCTGTTGCTTGCCTCCGATGCCTCGGCCTACCTGACGGGCCTGTCCATTCCCGTGGATGGGGGGTACACTGCCATATAGCACTGTGCAGCGCAATGTCGTTGTTGTGAACCAGTCTATTCTTTCAGTTGAAGGCGGATCCAGCGGATGTTGGATTCGCCATTTTCTTCGCACCAGAAGCTGACCAGCAGCCGCCCGTCCTGCAGCAGGAGGGCTGAAGGCTGGCCAAAACGCACGGCGGAAAACACGCCGGGCAGCGCGCTGTTGGGGGGCAGCCTGGGGGCATCCCAGATCTGGCTGTGTGCCAACATATCCCAGCGCCCGGCGCTTAGATCGGACACCACCGCCAGGATACCGGGCTGCTCTGTATGCCGGCGCATGGCGTGCAGTGTCAGCACCTTTCCATTGCCTAAGGCGGTAATGCCCGAGGCCTGTCCGGGAATGCCTGTATCCAGGGGAGGGGCAAAGCTTTGCCCTCCATCCAGGGACAGAGCCACCTGGTTGCACAGGGCGTTTCCGGTTTCCAGGTTCTCCACCCAGGCGATCACCGCCAGATGGTCTGTCCGGTACTCGCACAGGCGCTGCTCCCAGATGGCAGTTCGGCCGCCGGCAAAACGCATGGTCACCACATCATCCGTCCAAGTATGTCCATCCTTGCTGACCAGCAGGCGGCCGCAGAGGTCTTCCCTTTGTTCCCCCTGCCAATCCAGGAAATTGGCGATGGGTGCTGCCAATGCCCCGCTGGACAGCCATGTCAGCGGCGCAGAAGCTTCCACCGGGCCTTTGAAAGAGGTGGGGATGGGCTGGGGCGGGGTCCAGGCTGTTTCACCCTGCTCCCGCTGGCAGCAGAACACCTCATTGTCAAGCAGGCCTCCTGTCTGGGGATTTCCGACAGGCAGCGTAGGATCACTCCGGTCAAACCGGTAGCCCAGGGCGATCTGGCTGCCGTCCGGCAGCGCTGTCACCTTGGCGGTGTCCGAAAACCTGCCCCGCAGGGAGGGTTCGATCAGAAAGCCATCCTCCCGCCACATCAACCCTTGGGGATCACTGCGGTAAAGCACCGTGGTCTGATCCACGCTTTCCATGGCCTCGCCCAGAGAGAAAGACGCCAGAAACCCACCGCCGGCAAGAGAGCTGAGATGGGGAAAATAGGCCTTGCGGCTTCTCAACTGCGGCAGTGGGTTCCTGTAGATCAGGCCCTCTGCTTCAACGACGATCAGAGGGCACATGGATTAATCCCTCTTCAGGTAGAGGTCATATTCGGGCATATACTGCTTCTGCTCGGGCAGGTACTTGCGGCCGGTGTTGATCACTTCGCCGTTGTTCCACTTGCGGTCTTCCACATCGCCGGTGGTACCCATCACGGTGATGTTGAGCTGCCGGGGCCTGGCGCGCACCTGATCCCAGTCCACAAAATAAACGTGGGCAAACTCGCCGCCGTCCAGCACGCCGTCCTTGATGGTGATGCATTCGCTGCGGCCAAAGAAGGCGGAGCGTAGGTGCCCGTCGGTGTTCATGCTGGTGAAATCACCCGGCTCGTTGACATAGCGACCAAAGGCAGCATGGATGGGGCCGGGATGCCGGTACTGATGCTCCTCCTTGAAGTCGGGGATCAGCTTGCGCATGATGTCAAGCAGATCGTGCTGCAAATACTCCAGGTCAAAGGAGTCGATGTCGTGGGAGCACTCCTGGATCATAACGCTGCAGGTGGTGTGGTGGGATGCCACCGTGCAGGTGCCGTTCTTGATGCCCGAGGCCTCCACAATTTCCCGGACTTCCTTGGACACGTCATGGAAGGTAGGGATCCATCCCTTGGACTGAAGCTGCAGCTCTTTCTGGTATACCTTGAATTCCATAAGTTCCTCCTGCTTATTTATTTCGATCATCGAATGCGCGGCGCACCGCGCCGATCATCTCATCAATCATTGCTGCCCGATCCGGCGCCTTGACAATGCCGCTGGAGGAACCCGTTGCCTCCGCGCCAGCAAAGATCACCTTGTAGACATCGCTTCCCTTGCTGATGCCCGCACCCTGCAGCACATAGATATCCGGATTGACACCCTTCACCGCCTCAATGGACTGCCGGACATAGTCCTCATCGCTTGTCTGCCCGGTGCCGATCAACTCGCTGGGCTCGGCGACAATGATGTTGGGGTTCAGATGGGCGATGGCGGCCGCCTGCTCAATGGTATCGCTGCAGACGATGGTGGCCAGGCCCACCTCATCGGCGCGCTTGATGGTTTTAAAGAGTACGTCCAGCGATAACGGCTTCTCCACATGGTTCA
>JAAZBR010000016.1 GCA_012513735.1 Clostridiales bacterium
CCGCCCCCGCTGACTATACGGCGGCTCAATACGAAGAGCAGAAAATCAAGAAACAGCTCGGTGAGCAGCTCACCCTACATCTGAAACAGACCACGGATGTGGCAGCCCTGTTGGGCAAGACCAAACAGAAAAACCAGATTTTCGTGGGTTTTGCCGCCGAAACCCAAAATGGCCTGGAGAATGCCCGCCGCAAGCTGCAGAGCAAAAACCTGGACATGATCTGCCTGAATGATGTCAGCCAGCCCGACGCTGGCTTTGTCGTAGACACCAACCGCATTACGATGGTTACGCCTAAGGTGGTGAAGCCGCTGCCGCTGCTTAGCAAGCAGCAGGTCGCCCATCGCATTCTGGACGAGATACTCCATCTACAGCAGGACAAGGTGTAAGCGGGATGCCCCGTTATGCACAGGTGATCGTGGACATCGCCCATGCCGATGTGGATCGCGTGTTTACCTACTCCATTCCAGAGGGGCTGGAGGTCGTGCGGGGCATGCGCGTGCAGGTGCCCTTTGGTCGCCAGGTGTTGGAGGGCTATGTGCTGGGGTTCACCAATACCCCGGACATTGCGGTGGAGCGAATCAAGCCCATTCGTACTACGCTGGAGGACTATCCCGCCTTGCTGCCCCAGATGATCGATCTGGCACAGCAGATGAGCCGTGAGGCCTATTGCCCGCTGGCCGAAACCCTTCGGCTGATGTTGCCCGCTCAGATGCGTGGCGGCCGCGTGCAAGTGAAAACGCAGAAGGTTGCCCAGTTGCTGGTGACAGGCGAACGGCTAAGCGAGGTGCGCACGCAACAAAACCGTGCCCCCAAACGCCGCCTGCTGCTGGATCTGTTGGCGGATGGAAAGCCCCACCCTGTCAGCGACCTAGCGCTGCTGGTACGTACGCCCCTGGAGGCGCTGCGGGTGCTGGAACAGCAGGGGGCCGTGTGCCTCTATAACGATGAAGTGCTGCGTTCCCCCTACCCGGATCAGCCGGAGCTGGAGCCGGATCCCGCTCTCACCCCCTCCCAGCAGGAGGTGCTGCAGGAGATTCTGCCTGCGCTTAACAGGCGAAAAGGGGCTTTCCTGCTGCATGGCGTCACCGGCTCGGGCAAGACGGAAGTGTACATCCGGGCCGTGCGCGCCTGTTTACAGCAGGGGCGGGGCGCTATCGTGCTGGTGCCTGAAATCGTGCTGACCCCCCAGATGGTGCGTTGGTTCCGCGGTCGCTTTCAGGATGAAGCGGCTGTGCTGCACAGCCGGCTTTCTGCTGGAGAACGCTTTGACGAATGGCGGCGCATTCGCCTGGGTAAGGCGCGGGTGGTGATCGGCGCCCGGTCTGCGGTGTTTGCGCCGGTAGACAAGCTAGGGCTGATCATCGTAGACGAGGAGCATGAAGGCAGCTACCTGTCTGAGCGCGTGCCCGCCTATGACGCCCGGGAGGTAGCCCAGAGCCGCTGTACCCGGGAGGAGGCGGTGTTGCTGCTGGCAAGCGCCACGCCCTCCATTCTCAGCTTTGCCAAGACGCAGCGGGGTGACTATATGCTGCTGGAAATGCCCACCCGGGTACGGGGATTGCCTATGCCTCAGGTCAGCGTGGTGGATATGCGCCAGGAGTTGCGCCTGGGCAACAAGAGCATTTTTTCCGAGCTGCTGCAGGATAAGCTGGATCACTGCCTGCAAAGCGGCCAACAGGCCATGCTGTTTATCAACCGGCGGGGCTATGCGCCCAGCGTGGTGTGTCGCTCCTGCGGGCATGTGATGGGTTGCCCCTCCTGTGATGTCAGCTTGACATGGCATGCCTGGGATCAGCGGCTGCACTGCCACTACTGTGGCATGCAGATGCTCATGCCGGCCAGTTGCCCGGCGTGTGGTTCCCGGTATGTGCGCAGCGTGGGGGTGGGTACACAGAAGGTGGAGGAGGAAGTCAGGAAGCGCTATCCCCATGTGGAGGTGGTGCGGGTGGACAACGACACCACCACGCTGAAGGATGCACACCGGGACCTGATCAACCGGTTCCGCTGCGGGCAGGCCAGGGTGATGGTGGGCACGCAGATGATTGCCAAGGGGCTTGATTTTCCCCAGGTGACGCTGGTGGGGGCTATTCTGGCCGATCTGTCCCTCAACCTGCCGGACTACCGCTCTGCCGAGC
>JAAZBR010000142.1 GCA_012513735.1 Clostridiales bacterium
AGGCGGAACGTGCCCTCCGGCTGCAGCAGGAGACCATCGATGTCACCGAGCCCCGCACCCTGCCGCGGGTGGGCGTGCCCCATGCCAACAGCCTGGTGCTGGATGAGGTGTTGGACTGCTTTATCGGCATGGGCTTTGAAGTGGTAGAAGGCCCCCAGGTGGAGCTGGATCACTACAACTTCGAGCTGCTCAACATCCCCAAAAACCACCCGGCCAGGGATGCGCAAGACACCTTTTATATCGATGACAATGTGGTGTTGCGCACCCATACCTCCCCCGTACAGGCACGCACCATGCTGCAGCGCAAGCCGCCCATCCGCATTGTGTGTCCCGGCCGCGTGTTCAGGGCAGACGAGGTGGATGCCACCCACAGCCCGGTGTTCCACCAGATCGAAGGGCTTGTCATCGACAGGGATGTGACCATGGGCGACCTGAAAGGCACGCTGGATGCCTTCGCCCACCGGCTGTACGGGCAGGATATTGAAACTCGCTTCCGCCCCAGCTTCTTCCCTTTTACAGAGCCTTCGGCCGAGGTAGACCTCACTTGCTTTAACTGCCGAGGTGCGGGTTGCCGCGTGTGCAAGGGATCCGGTTGGATTGAGGTGCTGGGCAGCGGCATGGTCAATCCCAAGGTGCTGGAAATGTGCGGCATTGATCCCAGCGTATACTCAGGCTTTGCCTTTGGCATCGGGCTGGAACGTATCACCATGCTGCGCTACGGCATCCCGGATATGCGCCTGATGTACGAAGGCGATGAGCGCTTCCTGCGACAGTTCCGCTGAGGACGAGAGGACACAACGATGAAAACATCCATGAATTGGCTGAGGGAATATACCGACCTCCGGATGGACGATGCCGCCTTTCAGGAGGGCATGATCCGCACAGGCACGGCAGTTGAGCGTATGGAACCGCTGGATGGCGGTATGCAGGGCGTGGTGGTGGGGCGGGTACTGAACTGTGTTGCCCACGAAAACAGCGACCACCTGCATGTCTGCATGGTGGACGCCGGCCAGGGAGAGCCGCTGCAGATTGTGTGCGGTGCCCCCAATGTCAGGGAGGGGCAACTGGTGCCCGTGGCCCTGGTGGGTTCCACGCTTCCCGGCGGGCAGCAGATCAAGGCCGGCAAACTGCGGGGCGTTGCTTCCTATGGCATGCTGTGCTCCGCTACCGAGCTTCAGGTGCCCCAGGAACTGTATCCCTCCGTGGGCGCTGAGGGCCTGCTGATCTTTCAGGAGGAGTATGCGCCCGGCATCGATGTGCGCCGGATTTTCCGGCTGGATGATACCGTGGTGGATGTGGAGGTGCTGGCCAACCGGCCCGACTGCCTGAGCGTGTGGGGCCTGGCCCGGGAGGCTGCAGCGGTATTCAATATCCCCTTCCGCCTGCCGGCCATGGATTACAGCCAGGCGCCGGGTGCCCTGGAAGACCATGTGCGCGTGCGCGTGGAAAACACGGAACTGTGCCCGCGCTATGCGGGAAAGGTGATCACCGATGTGCGCGTCGGCCCCTCGCCCCTGTGGATGCGGGCTTACCTGCACGCAGCCGGCATGCGCAGCATCAACAACATTGTGGACATCACCAACTTTGTCATGCTGGAAACAGGCCACCCCATGCACGCCTTTGACCTGGAGCAGGTGCGCGGACAGCAGATCATCGTCAGAAAAGCAAAACCGGGCGAGCACCTGACAACTCTGGATGGGAAGAAGCATGCGCTGGCAGGCACCGAACTGCTGATCTGTGACCAGCAGGGCCCCACCGGCCTGGCCGGCATCATGGGAGGGCTGGAAAGCGAAATCACAGAGCACACAAAAAGCATCTTCTTCGAGTGCGCAGCCTTTGACCGCACCAACACCCGCATATCTGCCCGGGCGCTGGGCATCCGCACGGAGGCCAGCGGCCGCTTTGAGCGGGGGGTCAGTCCCAGCACCGTGCTGGAAGCGCTGAACCGCGCCTGCCATCTGGTGGAGCAGTTGGACGCGGGCAAGGTGGTCGCCGGCCATATCGATATCTACCCACAGCCCCTCTCCCCCGTTACGCTGCACACAACGGCAGCGCGGCTGGCAGCACCCACCGGCGTGGCTTTCACCACCGATGAAACGGAAAATATCCTGAAGCGTCTTCACTTTGAAGTGGTGCGCCAGGGGGATGCCCTGACAATCACTGCGCCCGCTTATCGCCAGGATATTGAACAGGAGGCCGACCTGTGCGAAGAAGTGCTGCGGCTGGCAGGCTATGAGCGCATCCCCTCTACGCTGCTGCGCGGCGAAACCCCTCCGGGGGGTGACAGCCAAAGCCGCCTGCGGCGCAAGCGGCTGACAGGGCTGCTCACGGGGCTTGGCTATGATGAGATCATCAACTTCAGCTTCTTCGGACAGAAGCAGTTGGACAGCCTCAACCTGCCGGCGGAGGACCCCCGTCTCAAGGCGCTTCGCATCCGCAATCCCCTGGGCGAGGATACCGCGCTGATGCGCACCACGCTGATGCCCGACATGTTGAAGGTGCTCAGCCTCAATATGAACCACGGCAATCAGGAGGCAAGGCTGTACGAGTTTGGCACGCTGTTTGATGTGAGCACACGCACCCAGGAGGGGCTGGTGGCAGAGCGGCCTGCCCTGTCCATGGGCTGCTACGGCAACCAGCAGGATTTCTACAGCCTGCGGGATGCGCTGCTGACGCTGCTGTCCCAGACAGGGGTACCCTTCACCATCCAGACAGCGCAGGAGCCCTTCCTGCATCCCGGCCGCAGTGCCATGATCCTCAGCCAGGATCAGCCCATTGCGGTGCTGGGCGAGGTGCACACGGACACCCTGGAGGTGTACGACATGCCCGAACGCACCTGGATTGCCCAGGTAGACCTGGAGGCGCTGTGGGCCCAGGCCAGCCCCCTTGACAGGGTACAGGACCTGCCCCGGTACCCCGCCGTCAACCGGGACATTGCGCTGGTGCTGCCGGAAAAACAGCAACTGCAGCCGGTGATGGACGCCATCCGGCGGGCAGGGGGCAAACTGCTGGAGGACGTGCAGCTTTTTGACGTATATCGCGGCGTCCAGTTGGGCGAGAGCCGCAAATCCGCCGCCTTCTCGCTGACCTTCCGCGCCGCCGACCACACCCTGGATGAGCAGGAGATTGCCGCCGCCATGGACAAGGTGGTGCGCTCCGCCAAGGCGCAGTTTGACGCAGAAGTGCGCTCCTGACTATCAGAGGGCAGAGGGATGGCCATGAAGTATCTGATCGGCATTGACGGCGGCGGCACCAACTCCCGCCTGCTGGCAGTGGATACAAAGGGGCAGGTGTTGGGGCGCCGGCGCGGGCGCAGCACCAACCCGGAATCCAACAAGCATCAAACCGTGCTCCGGCGGCTGCAGGAGCTTGTGGCCGGCTTTCTGCAGGCATCAGGCTGCCGGGCGGAGGATTGCCTGGCCCTGTGTGTGGGCACCGCGGGCGTGGATACCCAAGCCTCTTTGGAGGCCATTGAAGCGCTGGTGGCGCAGATCGACCTGCCCTGCCCGAAGGTGGTGGTCAACGATGCCCAGATTGCGCTATATGCCAACACCCGGGGCGGGCCGGGCCTGCTGCTGAATGCCGGCACGGGCTCCATTGCCTATGGGATCAACGGACAGCATCAGGCCGGCCGCGTCGGGGGCTACGGCTACCTCATCGGAGATGAGGCCAGCGCCTACTGGGTGGCCAGTGAGGGCATCCGCCGTGCGCTGCATGCCCATGACGGGGTGGGAGCGGATACCATGCTGGTGTCCCTGCTGCAGGAAGAGCTGAACTTGCGCAGCATTGTGGATGTGTTCGACTATGTGCATGCCCATAACAAGGCGGACATTGCCCGCCTCAGCCCCCTTGTCACACGGGCCCAGGCGGCGGGCGACCAGGTGGCGGCCAATATATTGAACGAGGCCAGCGCATACCTGCTGCAGTGTGTGCAGGCGCTGCTAACGCGCCTGCAGATGAAGCCGGAGGAGCACACCCTGTACATCACCGGCGGGCTGCTGCTCAACAGCCCCTGGCTGCTGAATGCCCTGAAGGAGGGCCTGCACCAGCGGTGCCCCGGGCTGCACATTCAACCCATGACGGAAGAAGCCGAGTGGGGCGCGGTGTACCAAGCCGCCCAGCGCGCAGGCATTGCGTTGCCCACACCCTCAGAAAAAAGCTGACGTTCCAACGGCGGAAAGCCCGCATACCCTCAAACAATAACGCCCCTGAGCTGTATGCTTCAGCCCAGGGGTGTGTCTGTTCAAACAGGATTAGAAATACAGACTGCCGCTACAGCCTCTGGCTTTCCTCTTCGGTCAAATGGTCTATCACGCTGCTAAGCAGAGTGCGGAAGGGCTCGCGCACCTTTTCCCCCATGGCCAGCACATCTTCATGGCTGATGGGCTCATCCAGCACGCCGGCCGCCATGTTGGTGATGCTGCTGATGCCCAGCACACGGATGCCACAGTGGCGCGCCACAATGACCTCGGGCACCGTGGACATGCCCACAGCATCTGCGCCCAGCAGGCGCGCCATGCGGATCTCCGCCGGGCTTTCATAGCTGGGCCCGTTCATCCAGCAATAGACGCCCTGCTGAAGCGGTATGCCATGGCGGGCGGCCCGCTGCAGCGCGATGTCCCGCAGGTCTGGTCAAAGGCATTGGTCATATCGGGAAAGCGGGGACCAAATTCATCCAGGTTCCTTCCCCGCAGCGGGTTGCGGCCGGACAGGTTGATAAAATCGGTGATCAGCATCAGGTCGCCGGCTGAGAAATCCGTGTTGACACCTCCTGCCGCGTTGGTGATGATCAGCGTTTTTACGCCCAGCAGGTTCATCACCCGGATGGGCATGGTGACGGCGCTCAGGGAATGCCCCTCGTAGTGATGAAAGCGTCCGCTCATCACCAGCACGCGCTTATCCCGCAGAGTGCCTACAGTGAAATTGCCCGCATGGCCCGGCACAGTGGACTCCGGAAAACCGGGGATCCGGTTGTAGGATATGCTGTGGGGGGCGATCAGGTTATCCTCAAAGCCTCCCAGGCCGCTACCCAGGATGACGGCAATGTCCGCCTCGCCGCAGGCCTTTCGCACCGCGTCCGCCGCCAGCTTCAGTTGTTTCATGGTAGTTGCCATATTCTCACTCCTTTATCTGGTCCAGAAAGGATTGGGCTTCAAACCGCTGTTCAAAGCCAAAATACGCGCTGATGGTCGCCGCCACATCGGCAAATGTACACCTGGTGCCCAGATCACACAGCTTGTCCATGCCTGGGTGCCAGGCAATCAGCGGCACATATTCCCGCGTGTGGTCGGTGCCGTGGAAGGTGGGATCACAGCCGTGATCGGCGGTGATGATCAGCAGATCCTGGGGCTGCAGCCGCTGGGCGATTTGGGGCAGGGCGGCATCAAACTGCTCCAGGGAGGCACGATATCCCTCCGCATCACGCCGGTGGCCGTAGATCATATCCGTGTCCACCAGGTTGACAAAGCACAGGCCGTCAAAGGCCGTATCCAGATACTCCAGGGTAGCCCGGATGCAAGCTGCGTTGCCAGCCGCATGGTTGGACCGGGTGATCCCGCGGAAGTTGAAAATGTCCTCGATCTTGCCCACCGCAAGCACCTCCTTGCCGCCCTCCTTCAACACATCCAGGATGGTGGGGGCGATGGGATCAAGGGAAAAGTCCCGGCGGTTGCCGGTGCGGGTGAATCCCGTCCGGGCATCCCCTACAAAGGGGCGTGCAATCACCCGGCCCACACCCCAGGGCCCCCGCAGCAGCTCCCGCGCAGTCTGGCACAGCTTGTACAGGCGCTGCGGGGGGATTACCTCTTCATGGGCCGCAATTTGAAACACGCTGTCGGCAGATGTGTATACAATGGGATACCCGGTTTCCACATGCCGGGGTCCCAGCTCCTGTATGATGGCCGTCCCGCTGGCAGCGTAGTTGCCCAGGGTGGGGCTGCCAATGGCCGCCTCATAGGCCGCCATCAGCTCGCCGGGGAAGCCATCGGGAAAAGTAGGAAAGGGCTGCTTCAACTGCACGCCGGCGATCTCCCAGTGCCCGGTGGTGGTATCCTTGCCCGGGCTTCTCTCGGCCATGCGGCCATAGGCGCCCTTTGCGCCCGGATCCTGCGGCAAATTGGCCTGGGGAATGTGCCCCAGCCCCATGGCCTGCAGGTTGGGCAGCCGAAGCTTCGTCGCTTTGGCAATGTTGCCCAGGGTGTTTGCCCCTTCATCGCCGTACAGGTGTGCATCCGGCAGGGCGCCAACGCCCAGGCTGTCCAGAATAATGAGCACAGCTCGCTTCATATCGTATCCTCCGCTTGTCATCACTATACAAGAAAAGCCGTTGTTTGAAAAGGCTGCACAGGAACTCAGCACAAACATTTCCTCCTCTTCACACCTTGAAGCGGAACAACAGAAGCCCTATAATCTGGCACGAGAGGTACGCATGATGATATGGATAGCGACGGCCGCCTTCGGGTTGGAAGGCCTGGTAAAAAGGGAATTGCTTGATTTGGGTCTGGACGCCAGGCCAGAACTGGGTGGCGTGCGCTTTGAAGGGGATTCAGATAAAGCCTTTGAAGCCAACCTGTGGCTGCGCACAGCGGACCGGGTATTGCTGCTGACAGGTGAAGGTCAGGTGCTCACCTTTGAAGAGCTTTTTCAACTGGTCCTCAGCATTCCATGGGAAGACTACCTGCCGGCGGATGCGCGCTTCCCGGTCAGCGGGCACTGCGCACGCAGCCAGCTTATGAGTGTGCGGGATTGCCAGAGCATCATCAAAAAGGCCATTGTAGAGCGGCTGAAGAAAAAATATCGGCGCAATCAGTTTGAAGAGACAGGATCCATTTACGCCGTTTCCTTCAGCATTCATAACAACCAGGCCAAGCTGATGCTGGATGCCAGCGGGGATGCGCTGAACCGGCGCGGATACCGCACCTGGAACGGCGAGGCGCCTCTGAGGGAAACCCTGGCTGCCGCCCTGGTGGAACTTTCCCCCTGGCAACCCGGACAGCCCCTCTATGACCCCTGCTGCGGTACAGGCACCATTCTGGTGGAGGCCGCCTTCAGGGCCGCCCGCCGCGCCCCGGGGCTGAAGCGAGCCTTTGCCATGGAGAACTGGCAGTTTGTAGACGTCGAAGCCTGTCGGGCAGCCCGGCAAGCCGCCGAAGCCCGGTTCGACCTCAACCTGGTGGAAGGGATCGGCGGCAGCGATGTGGATGAACAGGCGCTGTCCCTGTGCAAGAAGCACCTGCAGCAGGCAGGCCTGGGCGGCCGGGTGCGGGTCCATCAGCAGGACATGCGGGATCTGCCTCCCTTCCTGCCCAACACCTGCGTGATCGCCAATCCTCCCTATGGGCAGCGCCTGGGTGACAAAAAGGGAACGGAGACCTTGTACAGGCAGATGCGCTGGCTGGACACCCGGGCAGGCGCCAGCCAGGTGTGCGTGCTGACGGCCAACCCGGCTTTTGAGCGCCTGTACGGCAGGCGCTGCACTAAAAAACGCCGCCTCTACAACGGGCGGCTGGAGTGCGAATACCTGATCTTTGCGTAACAGGGCCTACGGCTGATACTCGGTTTCGGGCTCGGCAAAGTCCGCTTCAGCCGGCGGCAGCCGGTCGCACACCATCAGCCAGGCATCCTCGCCATTGTCCTCATAATAGCGCTTACGTATATTTACCTTGTGAAACTGAAGGGTGCGGTAAAGGGCAATGGCGTTTTCGTTGCTGCAGCGCACCTCCAGCGTGAGATAGCCCACGCCCAGGTTGGCTGCATACTGCATCAGCGCAAGGGTCAGCCGCTTGCCCAGCCCCTTTCCCCTGTACTCCGGCAGCAGGGCGATGTTGGTGATATGCCCTTCATCCAGGATTATGTGCACACCGGCGAAGCCGCATACACGGCCCGCCCGCTCCGCCACCAGGTAGCGGGCCACCTTGTTGTGGGTGAGCTCGCTTTCAAACATGGCCAGCGTCCAGGGCGCTGCAAAGCAGGCCTGCTCAATGGCCGCCACTACCGGCACATCACCCAGGGTCATCCGCCGGATGATCACATCATCCATGGCCGTGCGCCTGGCGTTCCCGCTCTGCCTGGGACTTGCGCAGGTATAGAGGCACAAGCTGTTCGGGCTTCACAGCCCGGTGTGCATCGCGCAGCGCGATGGCCGCTGCCGCCCCGGCCTTCAGCATATTCAGGTGAGGCGGCGCAAAGCGTGCGCGATTGCCCAGCAGCGCCACAAGCTGCTGCCGGCTGGGCTCCACGCCATCTCCCACAAATAGAAACCGCTGACCCAGCGGATCAATCTGCGCTACATACTGGGACAGCTTCAGGGCAACATCCTCCATAACACGGCTGCCCCCGGAAAAGGCGGCGCCATATACCTGCTGCACCCGGGCATCCCGTATGGGACAGATGATATCCCCTTCCTCTGCCAGCCCGTAGGCCAGCGCCTCCAGGGCATTGACGCCAATACAGGGCTTCTGCTGCGCCTGAGCCATGGCCTTGACGGCGGCCACACCGATGCGGACCCCTGTGAACGATCCGGGCCCCGCCACCGCAGCATAGCAGTCAATATCCGGCAGGGGGAAGCCGCTTTTCTCTATGGCTTCTTCCACCATGGGCATCAGATTGACCGAATGGGTCAGGCCGTTGTTGAGGGTGGCCTCGTACACCAGCCGATCATCCTGCATCAGCGCCACACCGGCTGTGGGGCCGGAGCTATCCAGGGCGAGCACGATCATGTTTCTGGACCTTTCTTATCAAAAATGGTATCCCATGGAAGCTGTCGGAATGCGCCGTGCGGCATCATAGTGATCACGCGCTCTCCCTCCTTTGGGACAGGCGTTAGCATTACTTCCAGGCAATCAGGGGGCAGCAGTTCAGGAGCACGCTCATGCCATTCGATGGCCGTGATCCCCTCGCCGCCGATCAGCTCATCCAGGCCGGACTCAAACAGCTCCTCCAGGCTGTGAATGCGGTACCAGTCGAAATGTTTGAACGGCATCACACCCGATTGGTATACATTAAGTATAGTGAAGCTTGGGCTGGGGACAGGGCCTTCTATGCCCAGCCCCCTTGCCAGCCCACGGCAAAACTCACTCTTGCCCGCCCCCAGATCTCCCGATAGCAGCAGTACATCCCCCCACTGCAAGTATTGCGCAAGCTGTTCAGCAATCATACGGGTATGCTTACCATTGTATGAGGTCAGTTTGAACACTTTTTTTCAACTTCCTTCAGCAAGGTGCTCAAGCGCTTATACAGCACAAAGACAATCACTGCATTGAGTGTACCCTTGAGCAGATTAAATGGTATAATAGCCTGGATAAGATAACCTGTCATGTTGAAGGTAACTGCCTTGTCGCCCAGCATCGCGGGGATGAGAATATATCGGTTACTGAGCACGCCGACAATTACCATACCCAGGATACCTGTTACCATACCAATCAAAGCTGTTTTCAAGGTTTTCTTCTTCCGGTACAGCAGCGTGGGTGGCAATAGATAGGAAAGGCCCATCAGCACATTGGCCAACTGGCCAACGCCGCCTGTATTGGCGCTTAACAGGTGAATAGCATTGCTTACCAGTAGTGCGCTCACAGCCGCCACCGGCCCCAGAGAAAAGCCGAGCAACAGCATGGGTACAAAGGAAAAATCCAGCTTGAGCCAGGGCGCAAAAGGCAGCGGAACCGGAATCTCCGGAAAATGATTGAGAATAATGGCAATGGCTGTCATCATGGCAGAATACGCCACAAAAGCAGTGTTCCGGGTAGGTTTTCTCATGGTATCTTTCCTCCTGCAAAATCGCCCCCGAGACATGCAACAGGGGCGACAAAAGCAGAACGCAGAACTGCAATCTTCTTCCATCCAGACTATACTGTCGGCTACGGAATCTCACCGTATCAACCATTCGGCTCGCGGGCTTTACCGCCGGTGGGGACTTTCACCCCGCCCTGAAGATGCTTGGTATGAACTTGTCAATACTATAACACCGCCCCTGCGCGCTGTCAACGCGCAGGGACAGGAGAACGGCAATCTATGGCTGTTTATGGAGTGGTGGGGGCTACCTCCAGCTCGCCTTCAGGCACAGCCTGCAGGGGGCTTTCTTCCTCCTCCAGTCTGGCTGCCTCAGCTTGAGCCTGCGCGGTAGCGGCTGCAATAGCCTCCTCATTCAGCACAAGGCCCATCTGGGTGCCCCAATCCTTCAGCGCCGTCTGCAGGGCTGTGCTTTCCTTAGCACTTTGCAGATAATCGGTGATCTCCTGGCGGATGCTGTCGGTCAACACCAGGCCGCTGGGCACATCGCGCTGGTACTTCACAATGTGAACACCGAACTTGCCCACCACAGGGTCGCTGACATCGCCAACTTTCTGCACCTTGTCGGAGTAGGAAGCTTCGGTGAATACCGGATCCCACAGGATGCTGTCCTTATGCACGCTGTATCCGTTGGCCAGGCTGTTTGCATCCTGCATGCCCGGGTCGCTGCCATATTCGGCAATCAGGCTTTCAAAGCTTTCGCCGGCAGCCAGGCGGGCATAAATAGCGTCGGTCTTATCCTTGACAGAATCGAGCACCGCCTGCCGGGCCTGATCGACCGCTTCCTTGGTGACCGGCTCCGCCGTGGGCACGGGGGTGGCGGCAGGATCGGCAGAGGCGTCCGCCACCGGCTCGCCCTCAGCCAGGTTCTGGGCCTCTTCATACCGGGAGCTCAGCTTCTCGTAGGTCGCCAACAGGTCGGCATCCGGCTTGATGAGGATGTGGATAATGCCGCGATAGCCCGAGGGGGTGTACCAGCTGGGCTGTCCGCCCATCACGGTGTTGTACTCATAGGCCATGATATTGTTTTCATAGTTCTGCTGGTACACAGCGCCAAATTGCTGGAAGGTGCGCTGGATTTCCTCTTCGGTGGGTTTGTAGTCGCCGATCAGGTAGCGGTTCATGCGATCGAATCCTGCGCTGCGGCGCACGTTGTCCAGCAGCAGGTCTACGCTATAGCCATTGCCGGCATAGTAGCTTTCAGCCTGGTGCTTCATCTCAGCACGGGCAGCCTCCGTGTCCTCAGACAAATAATAGGAAACATAGCTGTCCAGCGCCGCCTCCCACTGCTTGCTGGCCTCCTCTTTGAAGGCGGCCTCCTCTTCGGGGGTAAACACATCAAAGCCCATTTCCTTCACCTTGGCTTGGAAAATGTACTTATCAGCCGCCAATTGTGTGGCCTTGGTGTAGTCGGTGCCGTCAGCCCCCAGTTGCACAAGCTGGGGAATGATGGCCTCCACCTCGCTGCGGTGGATAGCAACGTCGCCAATGGTAGCCAGCACCGGGTCATCGGATACAGGAGCTTCGGCCACGGGCGCCTCGGCGGCTGCATTTTCTGCCGCAGGGGCCTGGGTGGCCGTGGTTTCCGCCAACGCGGATAGTGCGCTCAGCGCAAGAAGCAGGGCAACGCACAGCGCGAGAATCTTCTTCAGCATGATCGTTTCCTTCCTCAAGTCCGGCAAAAGGCCGGTTGATAGCTCATTATTGCATAGGGTTTCAGCCCAATGCAAGGCAAACGCCCAACTTTAACAGACCGTACACATAGCCCTATCGCAGAACGGCGATCTGGCCGGGAAAAAGTCGGGTGCGGGTAAACTGCAGGGAGTGGCCATCGCCAATCTCCTCCAGCACGCTCGCTTCGATGTGCTCCCCGGGCACTACAAAAGGCGCGCCGGGGGGATAGCGCATCAGGTATTCTGCAGCTGTGCGGCCCTTAGCCTGCTGCAAAGACACCCTCTCCCAGGGGCTGCACAGCGCCTGAAAAGGGGGCATATGAGCACTGGGGATGAAGGGCGCAGGCAGGCATTCCTTTGTTTGCGCATGAAGCTGCCTATCCACAGCCAGCAGCGCGTCCAGCAGGCGATCCATGCTCTGGGCTGTATCCCCCATGCCTGTCATGGCAAGGGCATATCGGGAGGCCACCATTTCCAGGTCGATGCCTGCTTCCCTCAGCAGCCTGTCCGCCAGCTCCTCGCCTCCAATGCTGGCCTGGCTACAGTCGATCACGAGCTTGCTGGGATCTATGCCATAGGGTGAACCCTCATCCGGTTGCCACAGGCGCAGATACCGCAGCCGCTTTGCCCATTCCTTCACCCCCTGCAGCACTTCCAGCCAGCCCTCATACAGCACAGGCCCCTTGTCCGCCAGCAGGCGGATGCAGCCGTCGATGGAGGCCAGCAACAGGTAAGAAGGGCTGCTGGTCTGAAACACGTTTAGTTGCTCTTCCAGCCGCTGTGCCACGCTTTCCGTCCGGGCGTGGGCCAGAGCGGTCTGGGTCAGACTGGGCAAGGTCTTGTGCAGGCTGTGCACCACAATATCGGCGCCGCTTGGTACAGCGCCGGCGGGAAAGCGCCCGTCCGGCCCCAGATGGGCGCCGTGGGCTGCATCCACCAGCACGGGCACACCGGCCCGGTGTGCCAGGCCAACCAGAGCAGGCAAATCAGCCAGCAGCCCCTCATAGCCGGGGCTGGTCAGCACCACCAGCCGGACGCGGGGATGGTTTTTAAGCGCGGCAAGCAGTCCCTGCTCTCCAGGTGGATAGTAGATACCAAGGTTTTTCTCCCATCCCTGGGGAATGTAGGCCGGCTGCAGCCGGCACAGCGCCAACCCATTGTACACACTGAGGTGACTGTTGCGCTGGATCAGCGCCTCCCCGCCGCCCTCCCCCGCCAGCGCACGAATTCCGGCCAGTATGCCCGCCGTGCTGCCACCCACCAGAAAAAAGCTGCGGTGTGCGCCATAGAGGGCTGCCGCGCGTTCCATGGCGTCCCGCAGCATCCCTTCCGGCGCCCGCAGGTTATCAAAGCCCTGGATTTCGGTAATATCCAGCGCTGCGCCCAACTCTTTCAGGTAAGGCGCCAGCATATCATTGCGCTTGTGTCCCGGCATATGCATGGGCAAACGCGCTGTCAAATCCTCCGCCAGATGCTCATAGATAGACCGGTTCACTTGCTGCCCTCCAACTTGCTGCACACTTCGACACTTAAGCAATCGGCGCGCCCCGTGGGGACGCGCCGATGTGGTATATCGCGTTACCCCCCTACAACAAAGCTGTCGGTGGGCTCCGGCACCGTAACCGGCGGAGGCGGCGTCAGGCTGGGCAGGGACTGGCCCGCAGCCTCCTCCAGCACCTGGCTTCGCAAAAGCTCCTGAGTTGCTTTGTCAGCTGTGCCGTTCTGGGGCAGCTTGTTGGCCTTCTGATAAGCCTTCACCGCGTCCCGGGTGCCTTCGCGGTACTGCCCGGTGATGGTCCCCTTGTACAGGCCCAGTTCCTTCAGACGGCTTTGCAGCCAGAACACTTCCTCGCCCTCGCTGCCCATCTTCATGGTTTTGATCTCGGTGGAGGGAATGGTGCCGCTTTGATACACCGGGGGCTGGGTGGGTTCGGGCGTGGCATCGTGGCGGCCCTGGGATTTGTTGAATGTACCGGGCCTGTGGGCATACTTCAGCTCCGGATCCTTGGGTGCATCCTCGTGAATCCACACCTCCACGCCCTCTCGGATGTTGTCGTAGATCCACTTGGCATCCTGCAGCGTCAGGCGGATACAACCATGGCTTGCCGGCTTGCCCAGCTTGTTGACCGAGCCCATGTTGACTTTTTTGTTGGAACCGTACAGGAAACTGTGAAACGCAATGCTATTGTTGATTTTTACCCAGTATTCTGCCAGCCCGCCGCCCCAGGTGGGAAAGCTGGCCCAGCGGGCCCGGCGACCGGTCAGCGTCCAGGTACCCACATCGCTGGGGAACTTTTCGGTACCAGTGGAGGCTGTGAATATTTTGTACAGATCGGTAAACTCGTTGTTGACATCCCGCCGGAACACCTTGATCAGCTGGTTGGCCACATCCACTTCGATAAAGTAGGGAATGGGCGTGGGGGCGGCGGTGGGCTTGGGAACGCCGCCGGGGCGCACCACATCCGCCGCGAACAGCGCTGCCCAGGTGTCCTCGCCCACAGCGCCGTCCTGCTTGATACCGTTGAGGCGCTGAAACTCCTTGACGGCGGCCTGGGTGTGTTTGTAGAAGCCGCTGGTGACCTTGCGGTCCAAGAAGCCCAGATACTTCAATTGCTTCTGCAGTCGCTCCACCCCTTTGCCCGTGCTGCCGTACCACAGCTTGCCGGGGAAGGTGGTGTCAGGCACCTCGGTGGGGGCGGGCAGGGGGACGGGGGTAGCGGCGGGATCGGGCGTGGGCATCACAATGTCATCGCTGAACAGGCGTTCCTGGGTCTTGACATCCGCCTTGCCTGTGCTGTCCAGACCATTGTCCTTCTGGAAGTTGCTGATGGCCGCCGTGGTCCCCTCCAGGTAGCTGCCCGACAGCTTGCCCCAGTAATAGCCCAACTCGCTCAGCCGGGCCTGCACCCGTTTCACATCCTCCCCCGTATCGCCCTTTGCAAGAGGGCGGTAGGCATCGCCATAGATGATCGCCAGCGTATCCAGATCGGCCACGCCGGTGACCGGCAGGCCGTATGCTTCCTGCACCGCCCGGATGGCCTTGGTGGTCACCTCGGCAAAGATGCCGCTAACAGGGCCCCTGTAGTACTCCAGCTTGCGCAGGCGCGTCTGCAGGGCGGTCACATCTTCGCCCTTATCCCCGCTTTTCAGCGGGCGGGCATCGCTGGTCACCGTCATCACCTGTGGTTCGTCAGGATTATCCAGCGGTATGCTTTCCCCAGCCACCGGCAAAGCCTGCAGTAACAGGATGCAGGCCATGAGAGTCAACAGGAAACGCTTCATGGATGTCCTCGCTTTCCATTCGTAGGGCTACATTGTAACGAAATAGAAATATCTTTGCAAGGTTTGTGATGTTAATATTCGTTAATCCTTCATATTTGGAGCCTGCAGCACAATTGAAATGGCGGCCTTGTTAAGCCGCCTGGATTCAATCCACAAAGTTTGTAGTCAGGTCTCCATCCCTTCCTCATCGGCCAGCTTGTTGCCCAGCAACACGCCCATCATGGAGGCCATCATCAACCCCCGGGTCCATCCGCTGGAATCTCCCAGGGCATAGAAGCACTTGATGTTAGTGTTCAGCCTCTTGTCCATCCGGATCCGGTTGGAGTAAAACTTCAGCTCAGGCGAATACAGCAGCGTCTCCATGGCCGCAAAGCCAGGCACCACCTCATCCATGGCATGGATGAAGTTAACGATGTTGGTCATGGCCCGATAGGGCATGGCAGCCGTGATGTCACCCGCCACCGCGTCAGGCAGCGTGGGACGCACGTTGGAACGCAGCAGCTCGCTTTCCCAGGTGCGCTTGCCATCCAAAATATCGCCGAAACGCTGCACAAGGATCTGCCCGTTGGCCAGCATATTGGTCAGCTCCCCCACCTTCTGCGCATAGGCAATGGGCTGGTTGAAGGGGTGGTTGAAGTTGTGGGAGCTGAGGATGGACAGGTTGGTGTTGGAGGACTTTCTGTCCTTGTAGCTGTGGCCGTTGACCACCGCCAGGTCGTTGTCATAGTTTTCCTGGCTCACAAAACCGCCCGGGTTCTGGCAAAAGGTGCGCACCTTGTCCCGGAAGGGCTTGGGATAGCCAATCAGCTTGCTTTCATACAACGCCTGGTTGACCTCCTCCATGACCTCACTGCGCACTTCCACCCGCACGCCGATGTCCACGGTGCCCGGCTGGTGGGCAATGTGGTGCTGCTCACACAGCTTCTCCAGCCAATCG
>JAAZBR010000143.1 GCA_012513735.1 Clostridiales bacterium
CCGGCAATATGCCGCCATGGTGGAAAGCGACGTCCCCGTGATTGTGCAGTATGGCCGGCTGGATGCAAGGCAGCAGAACCTGGCCTACTACACCACCATGGGCTATCCGGTGGATTGATATGCGCCGTTTCGGACAGGTTGCCCGGCTGAAGCCTGACAAGGTGGAGGAGTACCGCAGGCTGCACGCAGACGTATGGCCGCAGGTGCTGCAGACCATTGCAGACTGCAACATCATCAACTACTCCATCCATATTCAGGACGATCTGCTGTTTGCCCGTTTTGACTACATCGGTACCGACTATGCGGCAGACATGCGCAGGATGGAGGAGGACCCCGTTACCCAGGAATGGTGGCGGCACACAAAGCCCTGCTTCCTGCACCATGACACCGGCACCTACTACCAGGACATGGAAGAAATCTTCTATTTTGACCCTACTACATCATCAACATAAAGGAGAAACAACATGAGTCACGGAAACATTCGCATCCCCGACCAGGAATACAAGGATCGCGTTAAGCGGGCAGCCGCTATTCTGCAGCGGGAGGGCCTGGATGCGCTGATCGTCAACTCCAACGAGGCTGACTACGCCAATGCCCGGTATTTCTCGGGTTTCTGGCCGCTGTTTGAGCGTGCGGGCGTTGCCATCTCCGCCGGCGGAGACGCCGCGTTGATGTGCGGGCCGGAGAGCCGCCACTTTGCGGGCGATCGCAACAAGCTGGACAAGCTGTTCATTCTGATGGAGTACCGTGAGAGCGCGGACCCCGCCTATCCCGAGCTGGTGCCCGATACCTTCCATGATGTGTTTAAAGCCATCGGTGTTACCGGCAAGAAGCTGCGCATCGGTGTAGCCTCCTATCTGGACACTTCGGTGATCACCATGGAAGGCATCAAGGCTGCCTTCCCGGAGGCTGAGATCGTGCGTGCCGACCACATCATGGTGGAACTGCGGCTGATCAAGTCCAAAAATGAGATTGCCTGCCTGCGGGAGGGCTATCGCATCGCCGACCTGGCTACCCAACAGGTCATCAAGGAAATCAGGCCCGGTATGACCGAGCTGCAGGCCGTGGGCATCGCCCAGCGCGTGATCTATGAGAACGGCGCCGAGTACGAAGGCCTGCCCATGTACGTGTTCTCCGAGGCCTCCACTCGCCATGCCATCTCCCGTTCCTCCTACCGCAAGTTTGAGAAGGGCGACATTGTGCAGCTCAACCTGTCCGCCAAGATCGACGGCTACTCCGCCGCCATCGGCTATCCCATTGTACTGGGCAAGCTGGAGGGCATGCGACGGGATGTGGTGATGTTCGGCCTGAAGGCCCACCAATGGACCGAGCAGCAGATCAAGCCCGGCGTGGCCGCCAGCTCCGTGGCCAAGGGCTTCTACAAGTTCTATGCCGACAACGGCTATGAGAAGAACTTTGTCTACGGCCCCATGCACGGCACCGGCATGATTGAGGTGGAAGCGCCCTGGGTAGAGACTTCGTCCACCTATGACTTCGCCCCCAATATGACCTTCCAGATCGACACCTACATCTCCACCGATACCTTTGGCGTGCGCTGGGAAAAGGGCATTGCCATCACCGAAACCGGTTATGAAGTGCTCAGCGCACCCATTGGCAAGCTGTACGAGTTGGAGTTTTAATCGCTTGCTTATTCGTTCCGTAGAAGTGTTGATACGATGAAGCATCGGGACGGGCAGCGCGGGGCGCTGCCCGCCCCGCTGCGGGAGGATATGCATGGAGAAGACCATTTACGCCCTGATGGGCATTGACATGGAGACCGATGTGGGCAGCTTTACTCCCTTCTATGAGGGGGCTAGGCATGGCACGCCCCGCCTGCTGGAGCTGTTCAAGCGCAAGGGAATGCGGGGTACCTTCTACTTTACCGGGGATTGCGCCCGCGAAAACCCGCAGATCGCCAAAATGGTAGCGGACAGCGACAATGAGGTGGGATGTCACTCCCTGTACCATGAAACCGTGGGGGACGAGCTGTTTCCCATTCCCGGCGTTAAGCCACTGCTTCCCCATGAGGTGGAGCCCC
>JAAZBR010000144.1 GCA_012513735.1 Clostridiales bacterium
GATCGGAAGAGCGCGCCCGGGAGATTCTGGATTTCCTGCAGACCAGCATCAACCTCCATGTACCGGTCAAGCAGCTACGCACCGCCGAGCGGCAGATTATCCAATTGGCCAAGGCGCTGTTGAATGATCCCAAGGTACTGATCCTGGACGAGTTGACCGCGGTGCTGCAGGAGAAGGACATCCGCAACATCTTCCGAATCATCCAGATCCTGAAGGGCCGGGGGATCGGCATCATCTACATTTCCCACCGCCTCAACGAGATTTTTGACTGCTGCGACAGCTACACCGTGCTGTGTGACGGTCGGCATGTGGGCAGCGGCAAAGTAGCCGACATCGACAAGCCCCGCTTGATCCGCATGATCATCGGGCGTGAGCTGGTGAACACCTATCCTCCCATCAACGAGAATCTGGGGAAGAAGGTGCTGGAGGTGCGCAACCTGACGGCGCCCAAAGCCTTCCGGGATGTCAGCTTTGACGTGCGGGCGGGCGAGGTGGTGGGTATTGCGGGCCTGCTGGGTGCCGGCAAGACCGAGCTGCTGCACGCCCTGTACGGCTACCACAAGGTGGTATCGGGCGAGATTTTGCTGCACGGGCAGAAAGCCACCCCCCGCAACGCGCGGCAGGCCATCCAAAGGGGCCTGGGGTTGGTGCCCGATGAGCGCCGGGCGCTGGGGCTCAACATGCAGTTTGACATCAAGGACAACACCACGCTGCCCAGCCTGCACAAGTTCAGGCGTGCCCGGATCTTTCAGGATCATCAGGCGGAGGCCAAGGCAGCTTACGACATCAACGAGAAGCTGAACCTGCGGTACAATTCCCTCTGGCAGAATGTCAAGAAGCTGTCCGGCGGCAACCAGCAGAAGATTGTGCTCGCCAAGTGGATGCTGCACGACTGCGATGTGTTTTTGCTGGATGAGCCCACCCGCGGCATCGACATCGGTGCCAAGTACGAGATCTATTCGCTGATCAGCGAGCTGGCCAGGGCGGGCAAGGCCGTGGTGCTGGTGTCTCCCGAACTGGAGGAGCTGATCGGCCTGTGCAACCGCATCTACATCATGTTTGAGGGCCGCATCATGGACATGGTGGAGGGCGAACAAAAGACCCAGGAAGTGATTATTCACAGTCTGTTAGGGGTGGAAAAAGATGAGTGACTTCAAAGCCAAAAGCAATAAGTACCGGGGCGGGTTTAAGGCCTTCTTCTTTGAGTGGATGATTCTGTTTCTGTTTGTGGGCCTGGTGGCCATCAGCTTTCTGATCAGCGATAAGTTTGGCACCACCAGCAACATCATGAACATTCTGCGGCAGGCCTCCTTCCTGTCCATCATCGCCATGGGCGAGTTTTTCGTCATTCTGGTGGGGCATATGGACATGTCCATCACCTCCATCATCGGCATGACCTCCATTCTGTTTGCCGGTATGGTGGTCAACGGCGGCGTGCCTATGTGGCTGGCCTTTGTGGTGGTATTTGCCCTGGCTATTCTGATTGGCATCATCAATGGTTCGCTGGTGGTGTTCGGCAAGATGCCCTCTTTCATCGCTA
>JAAZBR010000145.1 GCA_012513735.1 Clostridiales bacterium
GGGGTGGGGATGGACTTGCCCTTGACGATGGCCTCGTAGGCTTTCACGCGGCCCACCACGTCGTCAGACTTGACGGTCAGGATCTCCTGCAGCGTGTTGGCGGCGCCATAGGCTTCCAAGGCCCAGACTTCCATCTCACCGAAGCGCTGGCCGCCAAACTGCGCCTTGCCGCCCAACGGCTGCTGGGTAACCAGGGAGTAGGGACCGGTGGAGCGAGCGTGCATCTTATCGTCCACCAGATGATGCAGTTTCAGGAAGTACATGTACCCCACCGTCACCTTGTTTTCAAAGGCGTCGCCGGTGCGGCCGTCGTACAGAATGGTTTTGCCGTCTCCGGAATAGCCTGCCTTCAGCAGGCATTTTTCGATATCTACCTCCGACGCACCGTCGAACACGGGGGAGGCCACATGCCAGCCCAGAGCCTTGGCGGCCATGCCCAGGTGGACTTCCAGCACCTGGCCCAGATTCATGCGGGAAGGCACGCCCATGGGATTCAACACGATGTCCAGCGGAGTACCGTCGGGCAGGTAGGGCATGTCCTCCTCAGGCATAATGCGGCTGACCACGCCCTTGTTGCCGTGACGGCCTGCCATCTTATCGCCGACAGAGATTTTGCGTTTCTGGGCGATGTACACACGCACCATCTGGTTGACGCCGGGGGACAGCTCATCGCGGTTTTCCCGGGTGAACACCTTGACATCTACCACAATACCGCCCTCACCGTGGGGCACCTTCAGCGAGGTGTCGCGCACCTCGCGGGCCTTTTCGCCAAAGATGGCGCGCAGCAGGCGCTCTTCAGCGGTCAGCTCGGTCTCGCCCTTGGGGGTGACCTTGCCTACTAAAATGTCACCGGCACGCACCTCGGCGCCAATCCTTACAACGCCAAACTCATCCAGGTCCTTCAGGGCGTCTTCGCCCACGTTGGGGATGTCCCGGGTGATCTCCTCCGGGCCCAGCTTGGTTTCACGGGCTTCGGATTCGTATTCTTCGATGTGGATGGAGGTATACTTGTCTTCCTTCACCAGCCGCTCGCTGATAAGAACCGCATCCTCGTAGTTGTAACCTTCCCAAGTCATAAAGCCGATCAGCACATTACGGCCCAGGGCAATCTCACCCAGATCGGTGCTGGGGCCATCGGCCAGCAGATCGCCCGCCTCCACGCGGTCACCCGCGTTGACACGAGGGCGCTGATTGATGCAGGTGGATTGGTTGGAGCGGGCAAACTTGGTCAGGGTGTAGCGATAGCGCTCACCCAGGTCATCCTTGATGACGATTTCGTCGGCGGAAACGCTTTCCACGGTACCGGTGTGCTTGCTCAGCAGCACCACGCCCGAGTCGTGGGCAGCCTTGTATTCCATGCCGGTGCCAATGATGGGCGCTTCGGGTGTGAGCAGCGGCACAGCCTGGCGCTGCATGTTGGATCCCATCAGAGCGCGGTTGGCGTCGTCGTTCTCAAGGAAGGGGATCATGGAGGTGGCGACCGACACCAACTGCTTGGGCGATACGTCAACAAAGTGTACCTTGTCGCGGGGCACGCGGACCACATCCTCGCGCCAGCGGCAGGTGACCTGATCGTTGACAAAGCTGCCGTCTTCGTTAAGGGGCTCCATAGCCTGAGCCACGTTGTAGTTGTCCTCTTCGTCGGCCGTCAGGTAGACAATCTCGTTGGTGACCCGGTGGGTGACCGGGTCTACCTTGCGGTAGGTGGCTTCGATGAAGCCGTATTCGTTGATGCGGGCATAGGTGGCCAGGGAGCCGATCAACCCGATGTTAGGGCCTTCCGGCGTTTCAATGGGGCAAATACGCCCGTAGTGGCTGTAGTGAACGTCGCGCACTTCCATGCCAGCCCGGTCGCGGTTCAGACCGCCGGGGCCCAGGGCGCTGA
>JAAZBR010000146.1 GCA_012513735.1 Clostridiales bacterium
CGGCACATATGTGATCCCCGAAATCAGAGCGCAGCGCCCACGGCGAACCATTGACCTGCGGTATCCAATCCGCGTATATCAGAATGGCCAAGGCCGGATTTGAATTAAAGGGCTTCCATACTTTTTGTCGAATGATCTTATCACGGATCATTTCCCCCTTGACAATGGGGCATTACATATCAGTATGACGGTCGCCCATCAGCGGGTCATGATTGTTTCATAACGCTGATTGCCTAGTCCTGTTGACCACTGAACTGCAAAAAGCCCGGCTGCGCTGCCAGTGCGTCCGGGCTTTCGCGCTGTCTTTTTGATGTATCTGCTGCCTGAACCGAACCCTTGTCAGTGTTTAAGCAGCCAGGCGGGCAGAATGCGCATGGGGTCCTTATACGGGTGGTAGCGCAGGGGCAGGTCGAACAACCCTGCCTTTTTTAACACGCTCCGGTGATGCGTGAAGGTGTCGAAGCCCGCCTTGCCGTGGTAGTGTCCCATGCCGGATTCTCCTACGCCGCCAAAGGGCATGTGGGCGCCCGCCAGGTGAAGCACTGTGTCGTTGACACAGCCTCCGCCAAAGCTGAGGCGGCCCAGCACCTGATTCTCTGTTTGCTTGCTGCGAGTGAACAGGTACAGGGCCAGGGGATGGGGCCGCGACCGCACAAAAGCCACGGACTCCTCCATATCCTGCACCACTAAAATGGGCAGGATGGGGCCAAAAATCTCTTCCTGCATCAACGGGCTGTCTGCTGCGGGCTGGTCCACCAGCGCCGGGGTGATCTGCATGCTGTCCTCCAGCACCTGCCCGCCAACCAGCAGGCGCTGTCCCTCCAATAGGCCGCGCAGCCTGTCGAAGTGTTTCTGATTGATGATGCGGGGATAGGCGGTGCGCAGGTAGTTGCCATCGGGCAACATGCGGCGAAGCTCCGCCTTGAGCGCGTCCACCAGCCCGTCCTTGACCGAGCGCTGCACCAGCACATAATCAGGGGCCACGCAGGTTTGACCGGCATTGAGCAGCTTGCCGAAAAGAATCCTTCGGGCTGTCAGGGTCAGGTCGGCGCTGTTGTCTACCAGCACCGGGCTTTTACCGCCCAGCTCCAGCGTAAGCGGGGTCAGGTGCACGGCGGCCTTCTGCATCACCAGCTTGCCCACGCCGGGGGAGCCGGTGAAAAAAATGTAGTCATAGCGTTCCTCCAGCAGGGCCTGGTTTTCTTCCCGCCCCCCCAGGATCACCTGTACATGGCCGCTTTCAAAGACGCTCTCACACAGCGCTTTGATCATGGCAGCGGTTGCCGGCGCATAGGCGGAGGGTTTGACCAGCGCGCAGTTGCCTGCGGCTACCGCGCTGACCAGGGGGATCATGGTCAACTGAAAAGGATAGTTCCACGGGCTCATCAGCAGCACAACGCCATAGGGCTGCTTCATGACCCTGGCTGTCGCGGGCATCTGGGCCAGAGAGGGTCTGCGCAGCTCTGCCTTGGCCCAGCGCTTCAGCTTGCGACAGGCCAGGTCGATTTCCCCCAGCACCAACCCGATTTCGGCCATGAAGCTCTCGTAGGGGCACTTGTTCAGGTCAGTCTGCAGGGCGGCCAGAAGGTCCGGCGTGCGACGCCGGATTTCTTGCCCCAGCTTTCGCAGTGACTGCACCCGGTTGTTCAGGCTCAGGGTATTCCCTCGGTCAAAAAACTGGCGTGCTTTCAGCGCGGCCGCGCTGATTTGCTGTTTGTTCATTGCAGACACCTCATGATCAGGTCGCACAGGCTGTTGGCCAACTGCTCCAAATTCTCTGCGCGTTCACCCACAAAATGCTGCAGCCTGTAGCGATGGTAGCCGGAGGAGCAGGCAAGCTGCAGCATCAGCACATTGTTGTCCATCAGATAGGCCGCAAGGGGGATGTCCAGGTCGGCCCGCAGTTCTCCCCGGTTTACGGCCGCCTGAAGCATGTGGTGATAGTAGTTCACAGACACCTTTTCCACCCGGCTGGACAGGCGCATGGACAGGGGAGCCAGCTCTTCCGTCATCACGCCGAGATACAGGTTGTTCATGTCAGGGTGCTGCCTTGCATACCGCAGCGCGGTGTGTAGCAGCTCCAGCAGCTGCTGGCGGAAGGATCCTTCACGGCTCAGCTCGCGGAACACCCGTTCCAGCAGCTCATAGCCTTTATCTACGATGGCCAGGAAGAGGTCTTCCTTGCTGTCAAAATAGCTGTACATGCTGCCGATGCTGATGCCGGCCTTGCGGGCAATGCCGTTGATGGAAGCGGCGGCATAGCCCCGCTGTGCAAACTCGCTGACAGCAATGGTAAAGATGTGATCGCGTTTCTCCTGGGGGATGCGGTCGAAGGTTTCCTTATGAAAGGGCATGGCGGTGGTTTCTCCTTGTGCCGGTTATTTTAGCATATCAGCCTTGAATGTAGGAACCGACCAACTGCATCAAGTCTCCGATCTTGGCGCCGAATTCGGGCGCTCCTTCCAACATCAGCTTCTGCTGCGCCGTCAGGCTGAGGAAATCCCCTGTCTGCAGCAGAATGGCCAGTGCGCTGTCCAGGTCGGCAAAGCACATGGTGAAGAAGGGCTGGGAACGGGTGTACTGCCCCCTGGCTGCCTTTGTTTTGCCCGCCTTGACCCGCAGGTGCGCCGCAGTGTCAGGATACCCTTCCACACGAAAGGCATACACCCTGTCCGGGCTGCTGAGCGCCCAGGGGCGCACCTGGGGATGTTCCATGCGGTTGAGCCTGCTGATGCCCCGGCTGAGCAGCAGGAAGTACAGCCGAACCACCAGTTCCTTTGTCTTTTCATCCGCAGGCGGCGTCTTGGCAGACAGCAGGGCTGACATTCGCAGCAGCGTGCGGAAGGTGGCCAGCAGCAGCAGGGGGTGGGAGAATCCGGTGATCTTGGGCATTTTCTTTGTCTTGCCCAGGAAGAAGGCGTTGAAGTGATCCTGGGTGGTGAAGCGCAGCCACACATCGGGGCGGTCATGCAGCCCCAGCGCTGTGGTGACCTTGCCTTCTTCGATGAGAAAGTGCAAGCCCTCCTCCCCCTCGGGCAGCAAAACGGACAGCTGCACAACGCCCGTTTTGCCCTTGAAATAGACATACTCTGTGCCGATTTCCTTCATCAGGGGAAGCACGGCATACAGAAAGAGCCGGCTTGCGTACATCTTGTCATCCTGCATGGTCATACCTCATCCGCCCAGTCGTCATCCTCTTCAAAGTCCATCTTCAGCAGTTCCCGGGCGGCGGAAAGCAGCCCGTTGGTGTCGATGCCGTGGATGCTCATCAGGTCTTCATGGTAGCCAATGGGGGAGAAACAGTCCTGAATGCCCAGGCGCTTGAAGGCACAGCCCATGCCGCTTTCCGCGATCACCTCGGCCACAGCGCCGCCCAGGCCGCCGATCACGGTATGGTCTTCCGCCGTGATGATGCGGCGCGTGTCATGCACCGCTTTCCTGACTGCGTCCTTGTCCAGGGGCTTGATGGTGTGCATGTCCAGCACCCGGGCCTTGATGCCTTC
>JAAZBR010000147.1 GCA_012513735.1 Clostridiales bacterium
CCCTACACCCGATTGAGCCGCGCCCTGAGCCATGCCCTGCTGGGCCAGAAGGCGCAAACGCTGCCCGAACAGCCAACCTATGCGCGGCTGATTGGCATGCGACGCAGCGCCGCACCGCTGCTGAGGGCCATCAAAAAAAGCGGGTATCCCCTGATTAGCCGCCCGGCCCGCCACGGTGGTGAAGACCTGTGCCGGGACATGCGGGCAGAGGAGTTGTGGGCCCTGGGCGCCGGCCAGCCCGTGGAATGCGTCTGGCGGCAGGCGGCTGTCATTCTGGAATAAGAAGGAGCATAAAGATGAGAACCCTGCAGGCAAATGAGATCACCGCAACCATCCGCAGCCTGTTCCTGAACCTGAGCACCTGCGCAGGCAAGGATCTGACCGACGCGCTGGACAAGGCGCTGATCCATGAACAGTCGCCCGCCGGGCGGGATGTGCTGGGGCAGATCATTGAGAACTATGCCATCGCCCGGGAGGAACAGGTGGCCATCTGCCAGGACACCGGCATGGCCGTTGTGTTTGCCCGGGTGGGGCAGGACTTGCATATTCAAGGGGATTTTGAGGCCGCCGTGCAGGAAGGGGTGCGCCAGGCCTATGCCGACGGCTATCTGCGAAAAAGCGTTGTCAAAGACCCGCTGTTTGACCGCAGCAATACGGGCGACAACACCCCGGCGGTGATCCACGTCCGTCTGGTGCCGGGTGACCGGCTGCACCTGACAGCCATTGCCAAGGGTTTTGGCAGCGAAAACATGAGCGCCCTCAACATGTTGGTGCCTGCCGATGGCGTAGAGGGAGTACGCCGGTTTGTGCTGCAAACTGTGGAGAAGGCCGGCCCCAACCCCTGTCCCCCGCTGATCCTGGGAATCGGCGTGGGCGGCACCTTTGAGCAGGCAGCCCTGATGGCCAAAAAGGCAACAGCGCTGCCCCTTGATCACCATAACCCGGATCCTCAGTATCGGCAGCTTGAGGAGGATCTGCTGCGGGATGTCAATGCCCTGGGCGTTGGCCCTGGGGGGGTGGGCGGGCGCATTACGGCGCTGAAGGTGCACATCTTCCACGCCCCTACCCATATCGCGGGGTTGCCGGTGGCGTTGAACATCTGCTGCCATGCGGCACGGCATGCCGAGACTACCCTGTGAGCAGAGGAGGACAATATGGCCACCATTGATCTGCATCTTCCCCTGGATGAGGAAAAGGTAAACAGTCTGCATGCGGGCGACAGCGTGCGCCTATATGGCAGCCTGTACACTGGCCGGGACGCGGCGCACAAACGGCTGGTGGAACTGGTGTCCCGGGGTGAGCCCCTGCCCATCCCGCTGCAGGGTGAAACCATTTACTATGTGGGCCCGGCGCCTGCCAAGCCCGGACAGGCGGTGGGGCCTGCCGGCCCTACCAGCAGCTATCGCATGGATGCGTATACGCCACCCCTGCTGAAACTGGGGCTGCGCGGCATGATCGGCAAGGGGTTGCGGGGGCACGATGTGGTAGACGCCATGCGTCTGTATGGCGCGGTCTACTTTGGCGCCGTGGGCGGAGCCGCCGCACTGATCGCGCGTGCCATCAAGGAAAGCCAGGTGGTCGCCTATCCGGACCTGGGCACCGAGGCCATCCACCGCTTCCGGGTGGAGGGTATGCCCGTGCTGGTGCTGATTGACCGGTGGGGCAACAATCTGTACGAAA
>JAAZBR010000148.1 GCA_012513735.1 Clostridiales bacterium
CCATGGCTACATAGCCCATGTCCTTGGTGGAGGTGTTGACGTCCTCCGCCGTGATATAGCGGCCGTTGAGGCTTTGCACATAGCGCCCCAGGGCACGGAAATAGGCTTCGCTTTTCACACGCTGGGCGTCACCGATCAACACGGTCTTGCCGCCCCCTAAGTTAAGGCCGGCTGCCGCGGATTTGTAGGTCATGCCCTGCGCCAGGCGCAGGCAATCGATCAGCGCCTCCTGCTCAGTTGCGTAATTCCACAGCCGGGTGCCGCCCAGGGCAGGGCCCAGTGTGGTGTTGTGGATCACCGTGATACCCTTCAGACCGGTGGTATGGTCATAAAAATGAATCACCTGTTCATACTTGTGTTGGGCCATGCGGTCGAACACGGAGAAATCGCCCATTTTTGAAAACCTCCGATTGTATCTATGCTGTTTTTAGTATACACTTCTATCAGGTACAAAGCAAGCGGCTGCGATGAATCATGCTGATGTGGCCGACTATACGAATGATGTGGTTGATCAAAGAATAATGGTCGTCTGCGGCAGGCAGGCTGTGCGGGATGCCCTGTTACCGATGTGCGGAGTGACTGACCGTGGAATCTCATCACAGGAGGATCGATGAAAGGAATCGTTTCGTTTCACGAGGCGCGCTGCAAGGGCTGCGGCCTGTGCATCAGCGTGTGCCCCCGGGATGTGCTGGCCCTGAATCAGGACAAAACAAATGCGGCAGGCTATCATCCTTCCAGCACCAGGGCACCGGAACGCTGCATTGCCTGCGGTAACTGCGCGCGCATCTGCCCCGATGGGGTGATCACCGTGGAAAAGGAGGTGGACGCGCCATGAACAAGGAGCTGTGGAAGGGCAATGAGCTGATCGCCGAGGCTGCCATCCGCGCCGGCTGCCGCGCCTACTTTGGCTATCCCATCACCCCGCAGAATGAGATCCCTGAATACATGAGCTGGCGCATGCCCGAGGCGGGCGGCGTGTTTGTGCAGGCTGAGAGCGAAATCGCCGCCATCAACATGGTGTACGGCGCCTCTGCCATGGGGGTGCGCGCCATGACCTCCTCCTCGTCGCCGGGCATCAGCCTGAAGCAGGAGGGCATCAGCTACCTGGTGGGGGCCGAGCTGCCCGCCGTTATCGTCAACATGATGCGGGGCGGGCCGGGGCTGGGCAGCATCCAGCCCAGCCAATCCGACTACTTTCAGGCAACCCGCAGCCCCGGGCATGGGGATGGCCATATGATCGTGCTGGCGCCCTGCCGCCTGCAGGAGGCGGCGGATCTGATGGCCGACGCCTTTGACCTGGCCGATCAGTACCGCATGCCGGTGATGATATTGGCCGATGGCATGATCGGCCAGATGATGGAAGCCGTGACCTGGAGCGAGCGGCCGGCCAAGCCCATGCCGCCCAAGGACTGGGCGGCCACAGGGCGGGAGGGGCCGGGTAAAACCCATTTTATTACTTCCCTGCGCTTAGGCGCCTCTGACAACGAGCTGTTCAACAACAGGCTGCAGCAGCGCTATCGTCTGATTGAGCGGGAGGAACCGCGCCACGAGGCGGTGGACTGCGAAGGGGCGGATATTCTGCTGTGCGCCTTTGGCACCACGGCCCGCATTGCCCTCAGCGCGGCCCGTAAGCTACGGGAGGAGGGCATCAAGGCGGGGCTGTTCCGCCCCATCACCCTGTGGCCCTTCCCGGAGGTTGCCCTGCGGGCGCTGGCCAGCCAGCCCTCCGTGCGTGCGGTGCTCACGGTGGAAATGTCGGCAGGACAGATGGTGCAGGACGTGCGCCTGGCCCTTGTGGGCAGCCGGCCCACGCCCTTTTTTGGCCGCACAGGCGGTATGATCCCGGAAGCGGGACAGATTGTGGAACAGGTGCATCTGGCACTGAAGGAGGCCCAGGCATGAGACAGATCGTCATGGTCCCCGGACGGGGGATGAAGGATGTGCCCACCCACTATTGTCCGGGATGTCATCATGGCATCGTGCACCGGCTGATCGGCGAGGTGCTGGATGAGCTGCAGGCGCTGGACACCGCGGTGGGTATCTGCCCCGTGGGCTGCGCGGTGTATGCAGGCAACTACATTGACTGCGATTTTTTAGAGGCTGCCCATGGCAGGGCGCCCGCCGTGGCCACCGGAGTCAAGCGGACGCACCCTGACAAGCTGGTATTCACCTATCAGGGAGACGGAGATCTGGCCAGCATCGGTGCGGCGGAGATCATGCATGCCGTCATGCGGGGGGAGAAGTTCACCACCATTTTCATTAACAATGCCATCTATGGTATGACAGGCGGACAGATGGCTCCCACCACCCTGGAGGGGCAAAAATCCACCACCTCCTCCCAGGGGCGGGATAAGGCTATGCACGGTTTGCCGGTGCGTATGGCAGAGCTGCTGAGCACCATGGACGGCATGGCCTATGCCGAGCGTGTGTGCCTGGCGGATATGTCCAACTACCACAAAGCACGCAAGGCCATTAAGAAGGCCTTCATGCTGCAGATGCAGGGGGTGGGACACACCTTTGTGGAGGTGCTGTCCACCTGCCCCACCAACTGGGGCATGTCGCCCCCGGATGCTTCTCTCTGGGTGAAAAACACCATGAGCCAGTATTATCCCCTGGGGGTTGTGAAGGAGCGGGAGAAATGACCAGAGAGCTGATTATCGCAGGCTTTGGGGGCCAGGGTGTCATGGCCATGGGCAAGATGCTGATTGAAGCCGGTTTGTCGGAAGGCCTGGAGGTGTCCTGGGTCCCCTCCTACGGGCCCGAAATGCGCGGGGGAACGGCCAACTGCTCGGTGGTGCTTTCGGAGGAGAGC
>JAAZBR010000149.1 GCA_012513735.1 Clostridiales bacterium
AGGGCGAGGCCATCCTCAAAATCAGCCGCGGGGAGGAGACGGTCAGCGGCCGCGGGCTGTCCACCGACGTGGTGGAGGCCAGCGTGCTGGCCTATGTGAATGGCTTGAATAAACTGATTGGGCCGGAGATGGCATGAAGATAGAAATCTTTGACAGCACCCTGCGCGACGGCGCGCAGGGGGAGGGGATCTCATTCTCGGTGACAGACAAGCTGGCCATCGCCCACGCGCTGGACGACTTTGGCGTGGATTATATCGAGGCGGGCAACCCTTTTTCCAACCCCAAGGACATCGCCTTTTTCGAGCGCATGAAGGAGCAGCCCCTGCGCCACGCGCGGCTTTGCGCCTTTGGCAGCACCCGCCGCAAGCGCATGAAGGTGCAGGAGGATGACAACGTGCTCTCCCTCCTGCGGGCAGAGACCCCGGTGGTCAGCATCTTCGGGAAATCGTGGGACCTGCATGTGGACAAAGTGCTGCAAGCCACCCTGCAGGAAAACCTGGACCTGGTGGGCGATACCGTGGCCTACCTCAAGGCGCAGGGCCGCGAGGTCATCTTTGACGCGGAGCATTGGTTTGACGGCTACCTGCACAACCCGGACTATGCCATGCAGGTGCTGCGCGTCGCGCGCCAGGCGGGGGCCGATACCCTGTGTCTGTGCGATACCAACGGCGGCAGCCTGCCGGGCTTTGTGCAGGATGGGGTCAGGAAAGTCTGCGAGGCATTTCCCGATGCTACGGTCGGCATTCACTGCCACGACGACATCGGCTGCGCGGTGGCCTCCTCGCTGCTGGCGGTGCAGGCAGGCGCCCGGCAGGTGCAGGGCACCTTCACCGGCATCGGCGAGCGCTGCGGCAACGCCAACCTCAGCGAAATCATCCCCACGCTGCGGCTCAAAATGGGCTACACCGGCGCCTCGGGCGACCTGAAACAGCTCACCTTCATCGCGCGCGAAGTGATGGACATCGCCAACCTATCCGTCGCTTCCGGCAGCCCCTATGTGGGCAGCAGCGCCTTCGCCCACAAGGGCGGTATGCATGTGGATGGCGTGCAAAAGCTCAGCGCCTCGTTTGAGCATATCGAGCCCGAGGCCGTTGGCAACAGCCGGCGCTTTTTGATGAGCGAGGTATCCGGCCGCACCACGGTGCTGGCCAAGCTGGAGAGCATTGCCCCCTACCTGGACAAGGATTCGCCCGAGGTGGCCGCCATTGTCAAGCGCTTGAAGGAGCTGGAGATGGAGGGCTTTCAGTTTGAGGCGGCGGACGCCAGCTTTGAGCTGATGATACTAAAGACCCTGGCCCGCTTTATCCCCCACTTTCAGCTGGGCATGTACCGCACCAGCGGTGAATTTCCGCCGCCCGACGGCGAGACCAGCGCCTCCGCCATGCTCAGCATCCAGGTGGACGGCGAGCGGGAGACCACCGCCGCCATGGGCAACGGCCCCGTCAACGCGCTGGACTCTGCCTTGCGCAAGGCGCTGCGCGTGTTCTATCCGGCGCTTAACAAGGTGCGCCTGACTGACTATAAGGTGCGTGTGCTGACGGGGGATGAGGCAACGGCCTCCAAGGTACGGGTACTGATAGAATCGTCCGACGGCAAGCACAGCTGGACCACCGTCGGCGTATCCACCGACATCATCGCCGCCAGTTGGCAGGCTCTGTCGGATTCCATTGAATACATTCTGCACAAGAAGGAGGGACGGCTCACATGGGCATGACAATGACACAGAAGATACTGGCCGCGCACTGCGGCAAGCAATCCCTTGAGGCGGGGGAGATGGTGCTGGCCGATTTGGATTTGGTGCTGGCCAACGACATCACCGCCCCCGTCGCCATCAACGAGTTTGAAAAGGCCGGCTGCGGCCGTGTGTTTGACGGGGACAAGGTAGCGCTGGTGCTGGATCACTTCACCCCCAACAAGGACATCAAGGCGGCTGAGCAAAGCCGCCAGGTGCGCCGCTTTGCCAGGGAGCAGGGCGTGGCGCACTTCTACGATGTGGGGCGCGTGGGCATTGAGCATGTGCTGCTGCCCGAGCAGGGCCTGGTGACGGCTGGCGATCTGATTATCGGCGCCGACAGCCACACCTGCACCTATGGCGCGCTGGGGGCATTTTCCACCGGCGTTGGCTCCACCGACATG
>JAAZBR010000150.1 GCA_012513735.1 Clostridiales bacterium
TGCCATCCTCTGCAATGCGGCCGTCCTCGATGACCAGAATACGGTCTGCACTGCGGATGGTGCTGAGCCGGTGGGCGATAATGAAGCTGGTGCGCCCCGCCAGCGTGCGCTCAATGGCGTGCTGGATCATCATATCCGTCTCGGTATCCACCGAGCTGGTGGCTTCATCCAGCACGAACAGCCTGGGGTTGTGCACAATAGCCCGGGCGAAGGAGATCAACTGCTTTTCGCCTGTGGACAGGCGGTTGCCGCCCTCTCCTACCTGGGTGTCGTAACCCTTTTCCAGCTTGAGGATAAAGCTTTCGGCATTTACCAGGCGCGCCGCCTGCCGCACCGCCTCATCCGGCGCGTCCTTCCGGGCGTAGCGGATGTTGTCGCGAATGGTGCCGCTGAACAGATGGGGCTCCTGTAGCACATAACCAAGGTTGCTCTGCAGCCAAAGCTGGCTGCGCTGGCGGTAGTTCACCCCGTCGATCAGGATGCTGCCCTCCGTGGGCTCATAAAAGCGGCACAACAGGTTGACGATGGTGCTCTTTCCCGCTCCGGTGGGACCCACCAGGGCAACGGTCTGACCAGCCTGCACGTGTAGGTTGAAGCTGTCCAGCACCTGCTCGCCATCCGCGTAGTGGAAATGGACGTTCTGAAACTCGATGTCGCCATGAATGGCAGGCCACTGGTCTTTGCGGGGATGGAAGTTGTCGCCAAAGGCGGCTTCCACCTCTTTTGTATCCTGGATGCCCGGCTCCGTGTCCAGCAGAGACAACACTCGCTCGGCAGCCGCCTGGCGGCGCTGAAACTCGGCAAAGGTGGCGGCAATGTCCTGCACGGGGTGGAAGAAATCGGTGATATAGCCCACGAAGGCCACAATGGACCCCAGGCTCATGGCTCCCGCCAGCACCAGACCGGCGCCCTCCGTCAGCACGATGGCCACCGCAATGGAGGACACCAGGCTGACGATGGGGAACAGCAACGAAGACAGCACGCTGGCGTGTACCGAGCGCTTGTGCATTTCGCCGGTCAACTGGGAGAATTCCTCAAAGTTCTTGTCCTCACGTACCAGCGTCTTGGTGGTTTTGCTGCCCATGATGCCCTCGTTGAAAGCCGCCGTGATACGGCTGTTCACCCGGCGCACCTTGCGCTGGTTGGAGATCATGCGCTTTTGGAACAACCCCGAGATCAGCACCAGCACCGGCAGGGAGGCCACGGCGATCAGTGCCAGGCGCCAGTCCATGATGAACATGGCCACCAGGCTGCCCGTGAGGAAGAAGATACTCCACACAAAATCAACCAGCCCCCAGCCCAGGGCTTCACCCAACTGGGCGGTATCACTGGTCAGCCGTGTCAGCAGATTGCCCACGGGCATGCGGTCATAGTAGGCAAAGGGCAGCTCCTGCAGTTTGCGGAAACCCATGCGGCGGATGTCGTAGTTGACGCCCCACTCAATGCGGCCCGAATACAGCAGGAACAGGAAGGTCCATGCAAAGTTAGAGAGGATGGCCACCGCGTAGATGGCA
>JAAZBR010000151.1 GCA_012513735.1 Clostridiales bacterium
ACAGCCTGCCCAACATGCTGTACTACTGGCAGCACTACCTGGACAACGAGGCCACTGTCACCAACGGGAAGGCCACCTATGTGACCCGTCTGGTCTATGACCCGATTGTGGGCAAGGGCCGTGACACGCTGCTGAGCATGCGGCTGAAGGACTGTTCCAGCCTGTCGGTCACGCCCCAGGTGGCCCTGTTCATCGGCTATGACCATGTAATGACCCGGGTAGGCCTGGAAAGCAAGCGCGGCACTGATCTCCGGATGTATCACAGCGGGGAGGAAATCAAGGCCGACCAGGTTTTTCCCTACAATGGCAAGGCCTGGCTGCGCCAGGTGAAGACGGGGCATCTCTACAGCGCCTGGATGGACGGGCAGCTGGCGCAACCTTTAGTGCAGGAAAAGGTACTCTGCTACACCCTAGGGCCCTCTGCCGATCAGCCCCTGATGTATTTTGCCGACAGCAAAAAAGCGCTGTGGAGCGTTTCGCTGGACGGTGAAAACAAACAACGGGTGGGCGAGCTGAAGGCATCGGCCCTCAACGCAAATGAAGACTACGTTTTTTTTGCCGACGCCGGCAAGAAAAACGCTCTCACCATGTTCCCTAAGGACAACCCGGAGGAGCTCACCCGGCTGAGCGATTTCGCTGTCGATCAGATCTATGCCTTTGAGGGATATGTGGCCTTTCAGAAGAAGGGCACAAAACAGCTCTACCTGCTGGCGCTGGGCACGGAAGACAAGCCCTTGCGCCTGATATAATCTGCTGGGAGGATGAGGAGGATGGAGGCTTCCAAGGTCTGGCTGCCTGATACGCCGTCTCGCAGTGAACGGATCGTCATTAGCAAGCGCCTGGCGCTCCTTGTACTGGCGCTGCTGCTCATCAGCCTGGCAGGGGTGGCGGGGGCAGCGCCTGTGCTCAACGAGATCATGGCAGCCAACGGCACCTATACCAATGGCCATGCCTGGGACTGGGCGGAGCTTTACAATGAGGGCGACCAGACCCTCATGCTGGATGGCTGGGGGCTGAGCGATGCGGCAGAGGAACCCTTTCTGTACACCTTCCCGGCCAACACCAGGCTGAAGGCGGGCGACTACCTGGTGGTTCACTGCACGGGGGATGACACCACCGGCGCTCCCTTCAAGCTGAGCCTGCAGGGTGAAAGCCTGTGGCTGACCCGGCCAGACGGCACCGTGGCCCAGCAGCTGGATATTCCACAGCAATATGGCAACACAGCGTGGGGCCGCACGCAAACAGGCTATGCCTTTCTTGAGGTGCCCACACCCGGCAAACGGAACCCCGAACAGGGCTACCCCGGCATGGCGGAAGCGCCCGTCCTGTCCCCCGCCGGCTTCTATCAAAAGGAAGCGGTTGTGGAAATGCAGGGAGCATCCGGAGCTACCATCCATTACACACTGGATGGCAGCGAACCCACAAAAAAGTCCAAGGCCTATGCCCAGCCCTTTCCCGTGAAGAAGACCACCGTGGTGCGTGCCCGGGCCTTTCAGGAGGGGCTGCTGCCCTCCACAAGCGCCTGCGCCACCTACTTTGTGGATGATGCGCCGGCCAGCGCCACGGTCAGCCTGATTGGGGACAGGAAGTACCTGTTTGACAGCAAGATCGGCGCCCTGGTCAAGGGCACCGGCAGCACCCCCAACTATGAGAAAGAGCTGGAGTACCCCATCCACATTGAGTACTTTGATGAGCAGGGCAATCGGCAGCTTGCCCAGACGGGCACCTTTACGGCCAGCGGCCACTCAGCCCGGGTCAACGCCCAGAAATCCATTGCACTGTATGCGCGCAGCGCCTATGGTCCGGACCGCTTTTACTACAATCCCTTTCCCAACCGCAGCTACCCCAGCTACAAAAGCCTGTTGCTGCGCAGCACCAACTCCGATGCCCACTCCACCCGCCTGCGGGATCCCGTGATCTCCTCCGCTGCCCAGGGAACGGGCCTGCTCTATCAGGATGCGCGGGCCATCGTGGTGTACATCAACGGGGAGTACTGGGGCCACTACAACCTGCGGGAGAAGATCAACAAGCACTTCGTCGCCCAGTGGGAGGGCGTGACCAAGGAATCCGAGATCGATGCCATCGACATTCTGGCCCGCACCGGCACCGATGACTACGTGCAAAACGGCTCCAATAAAGACTGGCTGGAGCTGATGGAATTTTGCCGGACAAACGATTTGAATAACCCCGACAGCCTGCGCTATGTGACCGACCGCCTGGACGTGGACAATTTCTTCCGCCACAGCATCTTCGAGATGATCATTGGCAACAAGGACATGACCAACGTGCGCATGTACCGGGTGCCCGGCGGCAAATGGAAGTACCTGCTGTTCGATGTGGAGGCTGGGTTTCTGAGCCTGGATGAGGAGCCCATCAGTTGGTACATCAAAGCTAAAAACGCCAAGCGTGCCCGCTTTCAGCACGTACACCTGTCCGCCCTGCTGGAGGTCCCTCAGATGCGTGCCCGTTTTCTTGAGCTGTTTGGCCAGATGCTGGAAAACCAGTTTCTGTGGCCTGATATGGAAGCGCGGTTTGTACAGTGGGAAAACGCGCTGGAGCCGCTGCTCCCCCGCCATTTCACACGCTGGAAGGGCCTCACCTACAAAAAGTGGCGTATCAACGTGGATGCGGTCAAGTACTATGCCCGGGTCCGCCCCCTGAAGGTGATTGACCTGATTAGCCAGCGCATGAAGATAACGAAATCCGAGCGTGCGCAGTACTTTGCTGCGGCCGAGGCCGTACTGCAGCAAAACAACCAGAAGAAATAGCGGAAGCCGAAAACAGGCTGCCCGCATTGGACGGCCTGTTTGCTACTCCTACTGCATATTACGTTGAATCATCTATGCGGCACCGTTTCAAAAAACGCACCAACCCCGATACAACAAGTCAACAAGGGCGTTTGGCTGTGGACACTGCCTACTGCCGCGGGATACTGTATTTCAGCACATACTGCTGGTACAGTTCCTGAAACTGTGAGCCGGAAGCACCGCTGCGCAGTTCCCTGACAAGCTGGTGGGTGTCCACGCGGCCGGATTTTGTCATTTCGATCACCGAGGCCGCAATATTGGAGCAATGGTCGCCCACCCGCTCCAGGTTGTGCAATAAATCCCCCAGCACAAAACCCAGCTCAATGGTGCACACACCACTGCGCAAACGCTCCACGTGGTTGGCCTTGATATCGGTGCGCAGCTTGTCAATGACTTCTTCCAGCGGTTCCACCTGCTCGGCCGTCCGGATATCGTTTAGCGTAAAGGCGTCCACAGCAAGACTCACAATTTCCCTGACGGCGCCCCGCATCTGCCGCGTCTCCACAATGGCCTCAGGCGAGAAGCCGATGCCCTTGGTGTGCAGCTCCTCCGCCACCTCGCTCAGGTTGACGGCATGGTCGCTGATGCGCTCAAAATCCCCGATGGCATGCAGCAGCTTGGACACCTGGCGGCTGTCCTCCGCCGACAGGTTGCGGGAACTCACCTGCACCAGGTATCCCCCCAACCGGTCCTCATATTGATCCACCATTTCTTCTATTTCGGCCACCTCCTGGGCGGCCTTGGCATCGAAGCGATCCAGCAAAGCATCCGCCTGCAGCAGCGCTTTCCGGGCCAACTGTGCCATCTCCGTGGTCAGCTTGCTGCACTGCTGAATGGCCACCGTAGGCGTATTAAGCAGGCGCTCGTCCAGCATCTCCAGCTTATCTCCACGCCGGTCATCCCGGATGGTCTTGTGTGCCAGCCACTCCAGGCCCGAAATAAAGGGCAACATCAGGGCGGTAGTAAACAGGTTGAACGAGGTGTGTGTCAAAGCAATGCCGAAGGCGCTGACTTGACTGTCCATAAAGGAAAAGCCGATCACCGCATCCAGCAGATAGAACAGCGACAGAAAAACAACCGTGCCGATCAGGTTGAAGTACAGGTGCACCATAGCAACACGCTTGGCATTGCGGTTAGCGCCAATGGAGGACAGCAGCGCTGTCACACAGGTGCCAATGTTCTGCCCCATGATGATGGGCAATGCAGCCGAATACCCCAGGGTGCCGGTGTTGGCAATGGCCTGCAGGATCCCCACCGAGGCGGAGGAGCTTTGAATAATGGCGGTGACCACCGCGCCCACCAGCACGCCCAGCAGCGGGTTGCTGAAAGCCACCATCAACTGCTGAAAGGCAGGCATTTCCGCCAGGCCGGATACAGAGGCGCTCATCAGCTCCATGCCATACATAAGCACCGCGAAGCCCAGCAGAATACCCGCCGTGTCCCGCTTGCGCTTGCAGCCCATCAGCATCACGATACCTGCAAAGGCAAGAAGAGGCGAAAAAGTGGCCGGTTTCAACAGCATCATCACGAAGCTGTCGCTGCGGATGCCCGTCAGGGAGAGGATCCAGGCGGTGATCGTGGTGCCAATGTTGGCGCCCATGATCACGGGAATAGCCTGCCGTAGGTGCATAATGCCGGAGTTAACAAACCCCACGATCATCACCGTGGTGGCGGAAGAGCTTTGTATAACCGCTGTGACGCCTGCCCCCAGCATCACCCCCTTGATGGGGCTGCGGGTCAGTTGTTCAAGGATAGGACGCAGCCGCTTGCCCGCACGCTTCTCCAGGGAGTCCCCCATGATGTGCATGCCGTAAAGGAACAGGGCCAGGCCGCCCATGAGGTGAAAAAAGTCATAGATACTCACCTATTGCCTCCGCTGTTTGCCCCTCCGGGCGATTACGCGGATTCAGTGTACCTGATTGTAAATTCTATGTCAATTCTGTGTAAAATATATGTGAGTTTTATGGGGCAATAGCGGTGCTCCGGGACAGCGCCTCCGCCAGCCGTGCGAAGGCCGGCAGATCCAGCGCCTCGCCCCGGACACGGGTATCAAGGCCTGCCGCCTCCAGGACGGCCTCCGCCTGTTCCCTGCTCAACCCGAAGGCAGGCATCAGGTTGTTGAGCAGCGTCTTCCTGCGCATGGCAAAGGCGGCACTGACAAGCCTGAACAGCCGGGCTTCATCCGCAACTTCAATGGGCGGCTTGCTGCGCATAGGCATGCAGACAAACACGCTTTCCGCCTTGGGCGGCGGCGAAAAAGCGCTGCGGGGGATGTCCATCACCACCCTCGGCTCCGCCTTGTACTGCGCCAGCACTGCCAGCGGCCCATAGCTGGGCATGTCGGGCTGCGCCACCAGGCGATCCGCCGCCTCCTTCTGCACCATGACATTGATAGACTGCACCGGAAGGGACAGATGGAACAGCCGGTTCAGGATGGGGGTGGTCAGGTAGTAGGGCAGGTTGGCCACCACATGAAAGGGCCCCAGGGGGCTTAGGAGAGCGTGCAGATCAGTAGTCATCACATCCCCCTGCACCACCTGCACATGCTCGCAGCCATGCAGCGTCACCCTCAGGATGGGCAGCAGGTCCTGGTCCACCTCTAGGGCAATCACCTGCCTGGCGGTCTTGGCCAGGGCAGCGGTCAGGCCTCCCAGCCCAGGGCCTATTTCAAAAACGCTGTCCTCTTCCCCCACGTTGGACAGGCGCACCAATTCATCCAGCAGCTTCTCATCGCTGATAAAATGCTGTCCCAGCGCCTGCTTGGCGCGGTAGCCGCCCTTTGGGGCATGCGGGTGCTGGTTCATCCACGAGCCAGCGCGTGGACATCGGCAATCACCTTGGCCGGATCATCCGCGCCAAACACGGCGGTGCCCATAACCAGCCAGTCAAAGCCCTTTTCAATGGCCATTGCAGCGTTCTGGGCGTTGATGCCCCCATCCACCGAGATGTTGCCCTTGAAGCCCAGTTTGCGCAGATCCTGTGCCTTGTTCAGCACCTCGGGTATCATTTTCTGCCCGCCAAATCCAGGCTCCACCGACATGATCAACGCCAGGTCACACAGGCTTAAAAGGGGCTGATGATCATACACGCTGGTGGCCGGCTTGAAGCTGATGCCCGCCTCAACACCCAGGGATTTGATCAGTTTCAGAGCGTCCAGGGCATTGCTGCCAATCTCCGCATGGATGGTGATGGCATTTGCCCCGGCATCCGCAAAGGGGCGCACATACTGCTCCGGGTTGGTCATCATCAAGTGCACATCCAGGTATGCATCCGGAAAAGCCCCGTGAAGGGCGCGCACCAAGTCAGGCCCGAAGCTGAGGTTGGGCACGAAATGGGCGTCCATGATGTCCAGATGCAGCAGGTCTGCACCCGCATCCAATACACGCTGCACATGTTGCTGCAGATGCAGAATATCCGCAGCCAGCACCGAAGGGGCGATCTTAACCATAACGATTCCTCCATGTTGTAGTCACCTGCTGCAGCAGTTCCCGATAACGGGCCATGCGCGCAGGATCCAGTTCTCCGGCCTGCTCGGCGTCAATCACCCGGCAGCCGGGTTCCCTGTTGTGCAGGCAGGGCTGAAAATAGCAACCCGCCTGGTAAGGGGCAAATTCGGGGTACAGCCCGGGCAGCGCCTCGGGCTCCAGATCCGGGGGCAGGTCCAGCAGCGAGAACCCCGGCGTGTCTAACACCTTCAGGCCATTCTCGTACAGCAGCGTGGTGTGGCGCGTGGTCTGCCTGCCGCGAGAAATCCGGTGGCTGATAGCCCCGCTGACCAGCTCCACTCCCAGCAAACGGCTGAGCAGCGCACTTTTTCCTACACCGCTCTGACCTGCCAGGCAACAGAAGAAGCCCTTCATGGCCTGACGCAACGCTTCCAGCCCCTGGCCTGTGCGGGCGCTGACGCTGAGCACTTGCATACCGGTGGCAATATAGGTAGCCCGCGCAGCCTCGGCGCACGCCCCGCCATCCAGATCGCTTTTGTTGACAGCCAGCAGAGGCTTGATGTGCTGCAGCCCTGCCATGATGAGCAACTTGTCCACCAACAGCCAGTCGGGGATAGGCTTGGGTGCCATCACAATCACCATCATCTCGATGTTGGCGACCGGCGGCCGGAGACACAGGCTACTGCGGGGCAGGATCTCCTCCAGCCAGCCATGCTCCTCCCCCGGGCGTGGGGTAAAGCGCACCCTATCCCCGGGCAAAGGGGTCATCCCGTCGACACGAAAACGGCGCTTGGCCCGCAGCACATACTCCTGCCCCTGTGCGTCCCGCACTGTATACAAGCCGCCACGACCTTCCTTGATCTCACCCTGCATCATAGGCCGTCCGTCTGTGTGGGCATTGTGGTGGGGGGAGCATCCAGTTCATACAGCACAAGGCTGAGCGTGGTGCCTGCCATCACCTTGGTGCCCGCCTTGGGGCTTTGGGTGGCAACACGCCCGGCCTGAGTGGGATCCTGCACAGCCACCCGATCCACAATGTCGACCACGAGATCCGAGCTGTTCAGCGTCGCTTCGTGCAGGGCATACATCTCACCCTCCAACTGGGGGATCACAACCTCTCCGCCTGAAACGATCACCTGGATGGTGCCGCCCAGGGCTAAAGGGGTGTCCCGTTCAGGCTTCTGGGCCAGGATCGTGCCGGCCCGGGCCGGGTTCATCAGGCGCTCCGTCTCAAACAGGTTCAGCCCGATTCGTTCTGCCTCCACCTGCGCATCATCCTTCAGCAAACCAACCAGATGGGGCACGCTGCGCTCCTCCAACGGCGCACCTGAAGAAACGGTAATCAGAATAGTGTCTCCCCGTTCCATGGAAAAGCCCGGGTCATGGGATTGAAGGATCACGGTACCGGCCGGCAGATCGCTGGGCTGCCGCTTGATCTCGTACTTAAGGCCCGCACGCAGCACCTCGTTAATGGCTGCACGCTCATCATAGTTGAGCAGATAAGGGGCTGTGGTGGAACTGATGACCCGCCGCACGATCATGATTGCGCCGTGGGACAGCACCGCCAGCAGCAGCAAACTGAGGCCAATGATCAGCAGCCGCTCGCGGTTGCGCTTGCGCCGGTTGCGCGAGGGTGCCGGTCTGTGTGGCGGCTCAATGGCCAGCACCGGCGTGTCCAGGGTGATTTCCTTCTCGGGAAACTCCAGGGCGATTTTCAGCGCCTGGGCCATCTCCAACGCCGTAAAGTAACGGTTGACAGGGTCCTTCTCAAGCGCCTTCATCACCACGGCTTCAATAGCGGAGGACACCTCAGGGACCAGCTCGCGCACGGGGCGCGGCTTGGCCTGCACATGCTGCAGAGCGATGGAGACCGACGTTTCGCCGTCAAAGGGCACCGTGCCGGTCAGCATCTCATACAGTACCACGCCCACACTGTACAGGTCGCTGGACACGGTGGCGGTTTCACCCCGGGCCTGCTCCGGCGAGAAATAATGCACCGAACCCATGACGGATTTGTTGGCGTCGTTCAGCGTTTCGGTGTTGGCCCCCACCATGCGGGCGATGCCGAAGTCGGAGACCTTGATGTACCCCTTTTGATTGACCAGCACATTCTGCGGCTTGATGTCCCGATGGATAATGCCCGCCTGGTGGGCATGCTGCATGGCGGACAGGATGCGGATGGCGATCTGAGCCGACACATCCTCCGGCAGGCGTTTGCGCTCCCTGATGATGTCCTTCAGGGTCTTGCCGTCCACATATTCGATCACGATATAGGGGTTATCCATATCCGCCCCCACGTCCAGCAGGTTAACGATGTTGTGGTGGCTCATCTTGCTGGCCGCAATGGCCTCCCGCTGGAACCGGGTCAGGAACTCCGGGTTCTCTTTGAATTCAGGGCGCAAGAACTTGACTGCCACATTATGCCCCGTGCGCAGGTCCCGCGCCAGATACACGATGGCCATGCCACCTTCGCCGATGCGGCTCACGATCTGATAGCGCTCGCTCAGCACCTGGCCAATCATGGCATAACCTCCAGCAAAAGCAGCGTGATGTTATCATGGCCGCCTCCCTGAAGGGCGGTGGTCAACAGGTGATCGGCAATGGCGTCCAGGTCATCCCCCTGCAGAGCCTGAAACAAGGTAGCATGGGTAAAGTACTCGCTGAGCCCATCTGAACACAGCAGCCAGCGGTCGCCGGACAGCTTATCGAACACCGCCGTATCGCACTGCACGCTGGGGTCTGTGCCCACTGCCCTCGTAATCACATTACGGTAGGGGTACACACGCGCGCTCTCCTCATCCAGCACCCCGGTGCGCAGCAGCTCGCTGACCAAAGAGTGATCGGTGCTGGCCTGGGTCAGCGTCCCCTGGCGCAGCAGGAAGGCACGGCTGTCCCCCACATGGCCCATGATCACCTGCTGCTCGGCTTCCCACAGCATGGTGAGGGTGGTGCCCATGCCCTTCAGCTTATGGTCGTGGGCCTGCCGGTGGTAGATATTGGCGGAGATGCCGTCATAGCTGCTGGCAATGGCCTGTTCCGTGGGGTATACCCCTGCCAGAGAGGCCTTCAAACCGGCCACCGCCATGCTGCTGGCCGTGTCCCCACCCAGATGCCCACCCATGCCGTCGGCCACCGCATAGAGGGGATACTCCCCCGGCAGCACCAGATAGGCATCCTGGTTGCTTTTGCGCTGCAGGCCTACATCGCTTCGCCAGACTGCTCTCATAGTGTACCCCCTTCATCCTCTGTCTGCAGGCCGCTGTCCAGCGACAGACCGGCCCCCTTCCTTCAGGTATTGCCTGCGTAGTTGACCACAGGCGCCGGCAATGTCATCGCCCATCTCCCGCCGCAGGGTGGCGGAGATGTGCATCTCCTCCAAGGTTTTCAAAAAGCGGGCCGCCTGCTGAGGGGTCACACCCTGCAAAGGGCGCTCCTTCACCCGGTTAAGGGGAATCAAGTTAACATGGCACTGCATACCACGAAGCAACGACGCCAGTTCCCTCGCGTGGTCGGGGCTGCTGTTGACGCTCTCAATCAGCGCGTACTCAAACACCACCCGGCGGCCGGTGCGCTCAATGTAGTATCGGCAAGCATCCAGAAGTTGGACAATTGACCACCGGCGAGCAATGGGCATAATCTGCCGGCGGATGGCATCATTGGGGGCGTGTAGGGAAACAGACAGCGTAACCGGCAGCCCCTCCCCGGCAAAGCGCGTCAAGCTATCCACCAGGCCACAGGTGGACAGCGAGATGTGGCGCAGACCGATATTGAGCCCCCGCTCATGGCTGACCAGCCGCAAAAAGCGCACCACTTCCTCATAGTTATCCAACGGTTCCCCTGAACCCATCAGCACAATGTTGTTGACGCGCTCGTCGCCCAACTCCCGGTTAACCAGGATCACCTGGCCCAGAATCTCCGCCGCTGTGAGGCCGCGCACCAGCCCGTCCAGCGTGCTGGCGCAGAAAGCGCAGCCCATGCGACAGCCCACCTGGGTGGACAGGCACAGGGTAATCCCGTGCCTGTAGCGCATCAACACGCCCTCCACGCAGTGCCCGTCCTGCAGGGAGAACAGGTACTTAATGGTGCCATCGATTTGGGAGACAAGCCTCTGCTGTATGGAAACAGGCAGGGAAACTGCCGTATCTGATAGCTGTGCCCTCAGCGGCTGAGGCAGGTTGCTCATGTTCTCGAAGACCACCCCTTTGTGCAGCCAGCCGAAAATCTGGCGGCCGCGGAAGGCAGGCTGCTTCAGGCCCTGCAAAAAGGCAGCCAACTCCTCCGGGAACATTTGCAGCAGGACTTCCTTGCTCATTTGCGCCTCATGCGGGCAACATAGAACCCTTCCACACCGTCCCTGTGGGGCAGCAACTGCAGGCCCAGGGGCCCCTGGGCAGCCCGCAACTTGGCGGGGATGCTGTCCGGCAGAGAGATCATCTCAAAAGCCGGATGGATAAGCAAAAAACTCTCCACCTGGCGCTGGTTTTCATCGGGCAGCAAAGAACAGGTGGCGTATACCAGCGTGCCGCCGGGTTTCACATAGCGGCTGCAGGTATCCAGCAACCTGCGCTGGGTCTCCAGCAGTTGGTGCAGGCTCTCTTCGTTCACACGCTGTTTCAGGTCGGGCTTATCGGCCAGCACACCGGTGCCCGTGCAGGGAGCGTCAATGAGCACGGCGTCCATCATGGTCTCCAGCTGTTCACGATACACCAGAGCGTCG
>JAAZBR010000152.1 GCA_012513735.1 Clostridiales bacterium
AAGAGCGCGAAAATCGCCTCGGGCCGGCCCGAGGCGGCCTGAGCGGCCCCACACCCTATCCTATCCCATCTGCAGGCGAGTGTTTCACTTATTGTTGCTATTTACCCAGCTTAGGAGGGCTTCAGGCGGATTATTTTGTTTTTTCAGAGATTAAAATGAAACAAATCATGCTCCCCAGCAGACGTGGAAAGCAGATAAAACCAAAGCCGCTTCAGACGGGCCTGAAGCGGCATGAGCGGGCCGGGAGGGCTCTGTTTTTCAGCTTCCCAGATGCCGGAAAAGCGCCTTGAGCTCCTCCGGGTTTTCGTCCGCCCTCAGCGCCCTTAGCGCGACCACCAGCCGCTCGTGCTGTTCATCGCCATGGCAGGTGATTAGGGTCAGGAGGTGATCATCCGCCTGCACATCCATGGGCAGGCTGAAGGCGGACATGCCCCTGAGCGTCTCCGAGTAGGCGATCAGCTCGTCTCCTGAGGAGAAGGCCTGATGCACCAGGGAAACATAGCGGGGGGAGGTGGCGTCCACCGACACCAGGGAAACCGCATAGGGCACATACAGGGCGCTTTCATACAGGGTGCTGAACTCGATCATCGGGCTGTTTCTGAGCCGGTGGATGTCCAGGTACTGATACAGCTTGCCAAACATGGAGCCGTTTTTCATGTTGTGGCCGTGGAGCACCAGGTTCTGGCTGCGGGGCTGGATGCCGGCGGACTGATCCAGAAACACGGTGCCGGACATGTTCTGCCTGCCATAAAAATCCCGGTAGAGGTAATGGGTGTTGTCCCGCTTGACCACGGGGAAATCAATCTCCGGCACGGCGTCTGACTTAAGCCAGCCCACCAGGTCCTTGTTTTTGGCGTAGAAGGAAAGGAAGCGCTCCCCAATCACGGAGGAGGAGGCGGCTGCCGGCGCCGCCGGCGGGGCAGGGGGGAGTGGTTGGGTGATCTCCGCCTGGGCAGCGGCCCGAGGGGCCGGGGCAAGCTGGGCTGTACCCTCAGGCGCGCTGGCGGCCACAGGCGGGGCGCTTTCTGAATAGGCGGCCTGCACCTCCCGCTGCAGCCTGCGGGCGGAGAAGGTCTGGAGGGCATAGTTGACCAGCAAAAGGGCGCAGGCGGCAAAAAGCAGCGCGGATAGCAGCAGGACCAGCCGGCTGACGCGCTGCCGGCGGCGCTGACTGCGCCGCTTGCCGCGTTTAGTGTCCAGGCGAATTTTCGTTCTTGTGCTCATCAGGTCTCAGGACGCGTGGGCGTCATTCTTTTTCGGTGGGATTTGCATCGGGGCACAGGGGCCGGATGGGCCCCTGTGCCCCGGGAACAGATCAGTTCTCTCTCTTCTTGCGCAGCCGGATGCCAAGCATCAGCGTCAGGAGGGCTGCCGCCGCCAGGATCATCATCACCTGGGGCTGGCTGTCGCCCGTCTGGGGTAGCGCGTAGGTGTTGTGGAAGGCGATGTCCCCGGCGAAGGGCACGCCGTCCTTTTCCACATTGACCGTGGCTTCCAGCTTGCCGCCTACCGCTTTGGTGCTCACTTTCACGGTGTATACGGTGTTATCGTACGTTACCTTTGAATTAGTGC
>JAAZBR010000153.1 GCA_012513735.1 Clostridiales bacterium
AATGTCACCGGCATTCAACTGTTGCACATTGACCTGCTTCTTGCCGCGCATCATGAACAGGCCGCCTGACTTCTCCTGCTTGTCCGTATTGGGATTGTAAAGGGCTGTGGAGGAAGTCAACTGGCCGGAGATTACACGGATCAAGGACAGTTTACCTACAAAGGGGTCGGCAATGGTTTTGAACACAAAGGCCGAGAAGGGTTCTTCATTGCTGCATTTCCGCGTTTCGGGCTCTTCGGTCTTGGGATTGACGCCTTCCATGATGGTGTCGTTGGGCCAGTTGAGATAGTTCTTCATTACATCCAGCAGCGGGGCAATGCCTACGCTGGTGGTGGCGCTGCAGCACACGACCGGAACGATTTTGCCGGACTTCATGCCCGCACGGAAGCCTTCCAGCACCTCATCATGGGTGAGCTCGCCTTCGGCAAAGTATTTCTCGAGCAGCTCGTCGATCGCTTCGGCGGAAGCTTCGGTGATCTCCTCCTCGCCGTTCTTCAGCGCTTCCTGCATATCCGCGGGCACATCCACCTGCTTCAGCGCTTTGCCTGTTCCCTCAAAGGCAGTGCCTTCCAGCACGTTGATAACGCCCTTGAAATTGTTGCCGCTTCCCATGGGCACCAGCAGCGGCACCACCGAGCTGCCGTACATATCGCGCAACTGGTCGAGTACCTTGTGGAAATCCGCGTGTTCGCGGTCCATCTGGTTGATGATGAACATGCGGCTGAGGCCGCGTTTTTCGGCCATTGTCCAGGCCTTCTCGGCACCCACGCTCAGGCCGTTGACCGCGTTGATGACGATGCCCACTGTTTGGGCGACAGCCAACGGGCCCATCATCTCGCCAATAAAATCAAAGTAACCGGGTACGTCAATCAGGTTGAGCTTGGTGCCCTTCCATTCAACAGGCGCCACCGCCGCGTTGATGGAGATACCGCGTTTGGTTTCTTCCGCATCAAAGTCGGTGGTGGTGTTGCCATCTTCCACCCGGCCCTGTCTATCAATGTGACCTGCAGCGAACAGCATGGCCTCCGTTAAGGTTGTCTTGCCCTCGCTGCCGTGTCCCATCAAGGCGATGTTGCGAATGTCTTTTGGTTGATAGTCCGCCATGTTTGATCCCCCTACGCTATATTAAAGGTACTTACCTATAGACCCACATAACGGAAATAATTTTACCACAAATCCGGGGCATTCACAAGGGCGAAAATTGCTCGTCTCACCAGTGTCGCGTCTCACAGTGTCGCGTCTCACCAGTCTCACCGTCTCACCGGACCCATCTTACCGGAATCGGAATCGATGAATCCATGTCTTGCCACACCTTTGGCAACAAAAAGGGCCGCCTTTGCGGACGGCCCGATTTATTAGAATGGGATCAGTTGGGGGTGGTGGGGGCGGGCTGCATGGCCTGCTCAATGATGCTGACCAGCGCGGTGCCTTCCTCGGGCAGCGCAGTCTTCAGCCGCTCAAGCAGAGCCGGCACGCCGCGCATCAACACGTTGGCGATGGCTTTCTGGTCTTCTTCGCTCATGGTTTCGGCCAAGACCGTGGTGGTGGTTGCGTCTGCCAGGGCGGCAGGGGCCTCGGTGGTTTCCTCGGCCTTAAACTTCAAACTTACCAGCGGCTCATCCACAAGGGCAGACACAGTGAAGTTACCCTCGGCCATGTAGGAGGTATCCAGGCTGCTCTTCATGTCGCTTGTGATGCTGACGGTGAAATGCGGCGGCATGGTGCTCATGTCTCCCAACGCAGCCGGATCAATCATGGCTTTGAATATACCCGGCAACAGCAGGCTGATGTTTATCTTGGACAGGCTCTGTTTGGCGGCGGCATCGGTGCTAGCGAGCAGGTCGATCTGGGCCAGCATGCCCATGGGCTTGGACTCGTCCTGAATGGCCTTCTTGACCGCGCTCCAGTCCTTGACGGCGGGGGCGGGAGTGGGCTCGGGGGTTGCGGTCGGTTCATAGGAGAAGGAAGGCGTTTCCGCATCCATCACGATGCCGATGGACAGGCCGAAGCCGCCCTCCTGCTTGTTGCCCAGCACGCTAATCATCATGGGAGCCGCGCCATCTTTTTCAGTGGGCTCCACTTCGGTATAGAACAAGGCATCGCCGTCTACGTACAACCTCTGACGGGCGATAGCGCGGGCGCTATCTTTGCGAAGTTCGGCAACTGCTTCATCCAGTTTGGCGATCAGATCGGCAGAGTTTTTGACGCTGGGGGTATCCGGCGTCATGGTGACGGCGGGCGCAGCCTCGGTTGCCATGGCAGCGGCCTCAGCCTGGGTGGCTATCAGCTGCAGGTACTTGTCTACCATCTGCTGCATCTGGATGTCCTGCTTGAACACGCCATTGATGGCGTCCAGGAAGGCAGCAACGGTTTCCTGGATGATGTCAAATTCCGCCATTTGCTTGAAGGTGCCTACATCTGCCACCTCATAGGTGCCGATCTGGGGCGCGGTGACCTGGGCAAGGCTATCCTGGAAGGCCTTTTTGACGGCGTCGACATAGGGATTGAGCATCTCCACATCGGCGCCGGCCATCAGGGTGTACATCTGGGACTGAGACTTCAATGCATCCTGCAGTATTTCCTTGGGCAGCTCAAACTTCAAGCCGGGGAGCAGGTTGGTAGTGAAGCTGACCTCACCGGTCTCCAGATTCGCGATGCCCTGCGCATCTATCACCTGGCCGGCCTCGGTGCCGATGACCACGCTGAAGTTGGTTTTGTTTTGTACAAGGGTGGTCTTCAGCTTGTTGATGGCGCCCAGCACGTTTTTGACAATCAGGGCTGTGCTCTCAGCTTTTTCAGGTCCGCCCATATTGGCGATGGTATCGGTGAGGAACTGGGTGTTCAGTGTGACGTCCATTTCGGTCTTAATGGCTCCGCCACGCTCGTAGACCGCTTCGGCGGTCAGGGGGGCGGGAACAACTGCCGGCTCGGCCAGGGCAGTCAGACCCGTCAGAATCATTGCGATTGCAATGAACAAAGCAGATATACGCTTGGTCATGTGCGTGGTGTACCTCCTCTTCAGTTCGGCAAAAGCCGTCCAACATCATTATACCATGAAAACCCCTCCCATACGAGGAAGGGGTTTGTAAAAGTATGAAATTTGCGTAAAGCTTTCACATGTTACGGTTGAGCCGGGATCAGGCTGCTGGTGATGCGGGCCATGGCGGCAGCAAGCGCGGCCTGGATGTGTGTGCGCTGAAGTTGCAGTTGCTGGGCGGTCATGCTGTCCAGCCGGATGGCATTGGTGCTGGCCACAGTGGGGACCACCCAGGGGGGCGCTGAAGTGCCGGTGACATCCGCTGTGATGGCGGACTCGCTGGCCATATCCTGCCAGGTGAGCTGGCCTGCAAACCGGGTGGCCGCCTGGTCGCCCAGGGCGGACTCCAGCGTGCCTTTCATCTGAATGGACTGATCAGCCAACCCTTCTATGCCGATGGGTTTGATCAGCAAGCTGGCTTCAAAGGGGCGAGTGCTGATGCGGGTGGTTTCATTCAGGGTTTCCTTGCCCGCGCTGTAATAGAGGTTCAGGTCATAGCGCTTTTCCTTGGGGGCGGCATCGGCGCCCACGGTGAAACCGCCCGCCGCCTCTGGCTGCACAGCCAGGGCGCCGGTATAGCTGAGGGTGTGGGTACCTTCCTCCGCATCGGACAGCGGACCGCCCTTCAGGGTGAGCACATACTGCGCGCCCTGTTTGCTGCCGGCCACGGCGGGTTTGAGAGCAGCCTCTATTAACGTGGTCCCGGCGCCGTCGGCGGCCAGTTCGTAGCGGTAGTGGATATTCTCCAGGCTGCGCACGCCGGCCATGGGCAGCACAATGTCATCCAGCACTACAGCGCCTGTGCTGTCGTAGCGGCGGTTGATGATAACGTCCTTGGTCAGCGGAAGCTGATCGATGGCTGCCTGCAGGCCGCTCTGGGCGGCGGGTTCCAGGTAGGCGGCGGCTTCCCGGGGCGTCAACTGCTCGCGCAGCAGGGCCAGCAAAGCGGTGTCCTTGTATAGGTCTGCCAGCAGGATCTTCATCTGGGCTTTGACCTGGGCAGCGGGGATGATGATCACGTTTTCCGTGGTACTTTTGCCGGCGGCATCACGCCCGGTGGTGATCTTGGTGAACCCCTGCAGCCAGTAGCTCATCTTATCAGTATAGGGCTTCAATGCGGCCTCGGCCCGGGAACGCCAGGCGTTGTCCGCGTTGTTGATGGCAAACAGCAGGCGGCCCATGCCTGGCCACGCGCTGCCCTTCTCGGCGCCGAACAGGCTGAAAATCAGCCCGTCGCCCTTCAGGGAGGCCAGCGGCTGAGCGCCCAACTGGGAGGAGCTCAGCGCCTCCAGCCGGCCATCTGTTGTGAAGCGGACATCGGCCACTTGCGTGCCGCCCTTGGTCAGCGCCAGAGCCAGATCCTCCTGGCCGCGGGCTGTCTCCCCGCCGCGGATGTGGCGGATATCCAGCTTGCTGCCGGTCAGCAGCGCGGTGAGCAGATTATTGGTCATTTCATCCAGGGCGGACATTTTCAGCCCTGGCGTCACCGTGAAGGTGGCGCTGGCCGTCAGGCCGGAGCCGTTGACAAGCTGCAGTTGCAGCTTGCGGTCCAGTGTATACTCCTGCGCCAGGGCAGATGCGCTGCCCAACAGCATCAGGACTGCCAGGCACAGGGCGAGTAGCTTTTTCATGGGTTCCTCCTTCAGATAGCCGGCAGGCCGGCGCCTCTTCACATCCTGCGGGAATCAGCCCTCAGCAGGCATGCTTGTTTCCTCTCATACAACGCGAATGCTTCACCGTTCTTTGCATCAGGGTAAAAATTCACCGGCCGCAGCCTCCTGCACCGGATGCAGTGCCTGATACAGGGCTTCGGCAGCCGGCCGGCTCATGCCCTTGACGGCGGCCAGGGCATCCACATCGGCTTCCCTGATACCCTTCATGGTGCGGAAAGCTGCCAGAAGCGCTCGCCGGCGTGCGGGGCCAATGCCCGGGACATCTTCCAGGCGTGAGCGGGTGGCCGCCTTGCCCCGAAGGGCGCGGTGGTGGGTGATAGCGAAGCGGTGGCTTTCGTCGCGCACCCGCTGAATCAGATGAAGGGCTGCCGACCTGCGGTCCAGCATAATGGGCTGTTCCTGATCCGGCAGGTAGATTTCTTCCATTCGCTTTGCCAAGCCGAACATGGGTACGTTTGCTCCTTCGGCCAGCATGGCCGCCCGTGCAAAACGAAGCTACTCGGGCCCGCCATCCACCAGCACCAGATCCGGCATAGGCCAGCGCTCGACTTCATTTTTTGTCATAGTCCGACGGAACCGGCGGCCCAGCACCTCATTCATGCTGGCGAAGTCATTGGCCCCCTCCACCGTTTTGATACGAAAATGGCGATATTCCTTTTTAGCCGGCTGGCCATCGATGAACACCACCATGCTGGCTACCGACAGGTTGCCCTGGGTGTTGGAGATATCAAATCCCTCGATGCGCCGGGGTACAAAGCCCAGGCCCAAAGCCTGCGCAAGCTCCTTCACGGCGCCTGTAGTACGCTCTTCCTGCACCCGTTGGTGGGCATTGCGTTTCTGTAGAGCATCCTGGGCATTGTGCTGTGCTGTCAACACCAGAGCGCGCTTGTCCCCGCGGCGGGGGATGGTGAGGGTCACCGCCCCTTCTTTGCGCTGGCGTAACCAGCTTTCCAGCGTGAACGCATCCTCTGCCGCCTGCAGCACCACCTCCCGGGCGGGCTGGCGCTGGGCATAGTACTGCACCACGAAGGCCGACAGCACCTCTTCCGGAGATTCATTGCCTTCCCGTGGCAGGGCAAAGGCATCCCCGCCCAGCAGCTTGCCGCCCCGCACATACAAAACCTGGGCCATGGCATCCAACCCGTCCTGAGCCAGGGCGATAATGTCCTGCTCGGCAAGGTTGGTTTGCTGGGCATTTTGCTGCTCCATCAGGCCGCGCACATCCCGGATGCAGTCGCGCAGCTCGGCCGCGCGCTCAAACTGCAGCCGCCGGGCAGCGTCCGCCATGTCCTGCTGCAATTGATCCAGCACAGGCTGGTAGCGCCCCCGCAGGAAGCTGAGCACGCGGTCGACTACCTCGCGGTACTCCTCATTGGTGCATTTGTGAGCACAGGGCCCCAGGCACTGGCCGATGTCATAGTTGATGCAGGGGCGTATGGGACGCGCCAGGGGCAGCTTCAGGTTGCAGGTGCGCAGGGGAAGGGCGCGCCGCAACAAGTCCATCACCTGGCGGATGGCATTGGCGCCGATGTAGGGCCCAAAGTACCGGGCGCTATCGTCCTCCATTTTGCGGGCAATGGTCAGGCGGGGAAAAGGCTCGTCGAGGTTGATGCGGATGTAGGGATAGCGCTTGTCATCCTTCAGCAGAATGTTGTAGTAGGGCTTGTGCAGCTTGATCAGGTTGCTTTCCAACATAAGCGCTTCCAGGTTGCTGGCGCAGAGCATCGTATCAAAGTCATCGATGCGGCCTACCAGCGCAGCCACCTTGGGGGTGTGCACCTGGCTGCGGAAATAGCTATGTACCCTGCTTCTCAGGTTGACAGCCTTGCCTACATAGATGATACGGTCTTCCTGCTTCATCAGGTAGCAGCCCGGGCTGTCGGGCAGCATGCTCAGCTTCAGGCGGATACGGTCGTTCATTCGGCGGGGTCGGCCTCTTCTTCTGTGGGGGGGGCGTAGGTGACCCGGAAGGTCTGGATCAGCGTTTCCATCAGGTCCGATTCGATGGGGACAAAGTCCTCTATCTCGTCACCCTCCTCGTCCTGGCTGACCAGCACCTGCATAACATAGAGCTGGCTCTGGGCACCGGATGGGCTTTCGTCCTCGGCGCTTTCCACTTCCCGCAGCAACACGTACTCCTCCCCATTGTAGTAGAAGTACTTCTCCACCCGCAGGAAATGCTGGTTGCCCTCCTCATCGCTGGTTTCAATGATATCCAGGCGTTCTTCATCCATCATGGCGCGGGCTCCTTTCGTGCTAGTTTCCTGTGCCGGTATCCTGCGCTGCCGCGCAGTGTGGCTCCTCCCGTATGGTGTCTTCATTATAGCATAGCCGCTGCAGACGGCACAGGCAATTCGTGGGTGAATTCACTGGTGAATTCGTGCAATGGAAATACCACGCCCTTTCTTGACCCCGGCGTCCGGCATCCTATAATGATAGGAACACACGCAATCGCCGCGCTTTGAGGAGGCATCATTGTGACACAGAGTGAACTGACCGAACGGATTAACCGGCTGCCGCGTCGGCGGCTGAGCTTTCTTCCGACACCTCTGCATCATCTGAAGCGCCTGTCGGCACAGACAGGGGTGCAGATGTATTTAAAGCGGGAGGACCTGAGCGGCCCCGGCCCCTTCGGCGGCAACAAGATGCGCAAGCTGGAATTTGTGCTGGGGCAGGCTATGCAGGAGGGGGTGGAGTATCTGGTGACCTATGGGGCGTACCAGTCCAACTCCGCCATGCAGATGACTACGGCGGCCAATGCCTGCGGGCTAAAGAGCATTTTGTTTCTAGGAGATTCCAAGGGGGAGGGAACGCCGGAGGATCTTACGGGTAACCTGTTGATGGATCGCCTGTTGGGGGCGGAGATCCACTTTGTGGAGAAGTCGGAACCCAAGGATGCACTGGATCTGACCGCCCTGTGGAACAAGCTGATTGGGCTGTGTCAGGACAAGGTGCGCCAATTGGAGGCGGGAGGGCACAAGGCCTTGTTTGTACCCCTGGGTGCAGCCCATCCCTATGGATATGTGTCAGACGTGCTGAACTATTTGGAAATCAAGCAGCAATGCGCCCAGCTGGGTTTTGAACCGGACTACATCTGCCATAGCAACAGCTCGGGCGGCAGTCTACCGGGGCTGATCGCCGCCAAACTGATTCTTGGCGATGACCACACGAAGCTGTACAGTTTCAACATCCGGTCCTGGACGCCGGGCAATGTCGTTACCCGCGCCACCTGTGTGGACAGGGTGCATGCTATCTATGACCGGCTGGGGCTGCCCTTTCCCGGCGAGGAAGCCGTGCTGGCTGCCATGCACATCGAGGAAGGCTACATGGCCCCCGGCTACGCCATCCCCAATCCCCGGACCCAGCAAATCATTGCCCGGGTGATGCGTCTGGAGGGCATTCTGCTGGACTCCACCTACACCGGCAAGGGGTTCACCGGTCTGCTGGACTACATTGAAAAACAAAAAATCCCGGCAGGCAGCCGGGTGGTGTTCATCCATTCAGGGGGTGTGCTGGGTATGTTCAGCGGCGACGCTATGCTGCAGGGCCTGCTGTAGGGATGTTACTGCAGAATACCAACCAGATCGTAAACCATCTTGCCCATCAGCAGAATCAGCACCACCAGCAGCAGTGCCCTGATCAGGCCCACGCCCTTCTTCATCGCCAGGCTGGAGCCCAGATAGTTGCCTGCGATGGCAAACAGGGCGGCCGGCAGCGCCAGGGCGTACAGCACCTTGCCATGCAGCATCAGGTTAATGACGGCGCCCACATTGCTGCCCAGGTTGACCAGCCGCGCCGAGCCTGAGGCATCCAGCACCTGCATGCCGATGGCCGAGATGAACAGCAACTG
>JAAZBR010000154.1 GCA_012513735.1 Clostridiales bacterium
TTCCAGAGCCTGCCCGTCATCCCCGTCGCCGGGTCTGATCTAGCCGCATGGATCGACTGGTCCGACTTCGCCGGCGCCTACGAGTACGTTTACAAAACCAAGTAACCTGATCGGCCGCGCTGCGCCTTGGGGCGCAGCGCGGTCACCCTATGCCTGCCAAATGTAGGAAGGAAACAGCCTGTATGCCCGATGCAGCCAAAGCCCAGCCCCTGATCAGGATGGAGAATATCGTCAAGGAGTTCCCCGGCGTACGCGCGCTCCAGGGCATCACCTTTGATGTGTACAAGGGCGAGATTCACTGCCTTGTGGGGGAGAACGGAGCCGGTAAATCCACCCTGATGAAGCTGCTTTCGGGGGCCTATACGCCCACCAGCGGCACTATTTATGTGGAGGGTCAGCCCTACAAGACGCTGGACCCGGAGATATCCCAGCAGCTTGGCATTGAAATTGTATACCAGGAAAATGATCTGGTGCCCTCCATGAATGCGGTGGAGAATATTTTTGTCGGCCAGGAGCTGGTGCTGCCCCTGGGTTTCATCGACAAGAAGCGCATGCTGAGCCTGGTGCGGGAAACGATGCAGGAGTTTGATATCCAGATCGACCCGCTGCGGAAGATCGAGGACATGTCGGTATCCGATCAGCAGTTCGTCAAGATATTAAAAGCGCTGATACAGCGCAGCAAGGTGCTGATCCTGGATGAGCCCACCAGCATGTTCAACATTGAGGATGCAGGCAAGGTATTAAACCTGGTGCGCACCATCAGCGCCCGAGGCATCGGCATCATCTATATTTCCCACTTTCTGGAGGAGGTGGTGCAGATCGCCGACCGCATCACTGTTATCCGGGACGGAGAATCCATACGCACCTATGGCAACGCCGGAAGGAACACCCCCCTGGGCGACATCACCCGGGACATGGTGGGCAGGCCGGTGGACACCTTTTACCAGCGGGAGCCGATTGAGCCCTCCCAGGAGCAAGTGCTGGAGGTGAAGGAGCTCAGGCTGCACCGGGAATCGCCTGCGGTCAGCTTTTCATTGCACCGTAGGGAGATTCTGGGTCTGTTTGGTATGGTGGGTTCCGGGCGCACAGAGATTGTGCGCGCACTTTGCGGCGCTGACCGTTTCTTTGACGGCGAAATCTGGCTGGAGGGCAAAAAGCTGCAAATTGCATCCCCCCGGGATGCCATTGATGCGGGTATCGCCCACATCACCGAAGACCGGCAGCGGCTGGGTCTCAACCTGGGGATGAGCGTACTGGAAAACGGGCTGATGGTGAAACTGCAGCAGATGCAACCCAGCTTGTTGTATGACTACAAGGCTCATGCGCCCCTGGTGGCCCCGATTGTGGAAGAGCTGAACGTCAAAACCCCAAGCCTGTTGCAGGAAGTGGTCTATCTTTCCGGCGGCAACCAGCAGAAGGTGGTGCTGAGTAAGTGGCTGATCACCGATGCGCAGGTCTATGTGTTTGACGAGCCCACCCGGGGCATTGATGTCAACGCAAAAGCAGAGTTTTACAAACAGATGACCAAACTGGCCAAGGCAGGCAAGAGCATCATCATGGTTTCCTCCGAGTTGCCCGAGTTGATTTCCATGAGCAACCGGGTGCTGGTGGTGCGCGACGGCGCGATCCGCTGCGAGTTTTCCGGGGAACAGATCACTGAACAGAACATTATCAGGGAAGCATTGGGAGTGATTGCAGATGAATAAGGGACGAAGCATCTTCAGGGATCAGCGGCTGCTGCTGTGCATTGTCATCGTTATGCTGGTAGTGGTAGTGGGCATCATCAACCCGCGCTTCGTGCGGCTGAATAACATCGTATCCATTTTGCAGCAGATTTCTGTACTGGGTGTGTTGACCATGGCCATGTCCATGCTGCTGATCAGCGGAGGCATCGACTTGTCCATCGGCAACCTGATGACGCTGTCAAGCGTGGTGGTGGCTACGGTGCTGATGCATGATGGCAGCATGTTCCTGGCGTTGCTAGCGGGTTTTGCCGTGTCCACGCTGGGGGGCCTGCTCAATGGGTTCATTATCGCCAAGTCCCGTACGATGCCGCTCATCATCACCCTGGGCACGGGACAGATGTTTTATGGCGTCTCGCTGCTGATTGCCGGCGGTTCTTTCCTGCAGTTCCAGAACCGGCTCAACTTCATGCGCACCATCAAGCTGTTTGACTTTCTGCCGCTGATGGTTATCTTCATGCTGATCATTGTGCTGCTGATGTACATACTGCTCAACAAAACCCGCTTCGGCCGGCGTATTGTGGCCATCGGCGGCAACGAGCGCAACGCCTACCTGTCGGGTATCAAAGTGGATCTGTACAAAATCCTCACCTATGGCATCAGCGGTACCATTGTAGCCGTTGCCGGGCTTATTTTTGCAGCCAGGCTGAATGCCATCACCGCCAATGCAGGCGCCGGATACGAGTTGGATGCGCTGGTGGCTGCCGTGGTAGGCGGTGTAACCTTTGAGGGTGGCCGGGGTACGGTGCTGGGCGCTTTCCTGGGCTGCCTGCTGATCGGCATTATTTCCAATGCCCTGGATATCCTGGGTGTGGACGCCTATGTGAAGATTGTGATCACAGGCGCCATTATCGTGAGCGCTGTGGTGCTGAGCAACATCGAAAAGCTGCGGCGCAGGGCCTGATCCCCTGCCACCGACCGGCACGGAAGGAGAATATTAATGAATAAAGGCGTAAGCTTCTTCAGCTTCGAGATGGATGTCAACCTGCTGGAAGCCGCAAAGCAAGCAGCATCCGCAGGCTATGAAGGGGTGGAACCTGTGCTCAGCAAGAACGGCTCGCTGAACATGCACACCCCCGACAGCGAGATCAAGGCGTTCCGCCGGCAAGTGGAGGACCTGGGCCTTCGCGTATGTTCTGTAGGCGCCTGGAATCTGTGGGAGCATAATCTGGCCGGCGACGACCGGCAGGCAGCTGAATATGCCCAGCGCATCATTCGCCGGCAGATCGACTGCGCTGCGCTGCTGGGCGCGGACGCGGTGCTGGTGGTGCCCGGCTGGGTGGGCACCGGCTTTGCGCCGGGCATCGTATCCTACGATAGGGCCTATGACAATGCCCAGCATCGGCTGGCGGAGCTGGCACCCTATGCCCAGAGTGCCGGTGTCGGCATTGCGGTAGAAAACGTATGGAACAAGTTTCTTCTGTCGCCGCTGGAAATGCGACGTTTTCTGGAGGAGATCAACAATCCCTTTGTAGGCGCCTACTTTGACGTGGGCAACATCCTCTACATCGGCTACCCCGACCAATGGATCCGCATTCTGGGAGCGCGGCATGTCAAGCGCATCCACTTCTGCGACAGCCGGCCCAATGTGGCCGGGCTGGAAAGCTTTGTGGACCTGCTGGCTGGGGATGTGGACTATTACGCGGTGATGCAGGCTTTACGAGACATCGGCTATGACGGCTGGGTGACGGTGGAGTTCCTGCCCAA
>JAAZBR010000017.1 GCA_012513735.1 Clostridiales bacterium
ACAAAAACAAAGAGGTGTTGTTTCCGGAGCCCATCTACTTTGAGGGCATCAAGAACGACGTTGCCGTTGAAGTGGCTATGCAGTACAACGACACCTATTCGGAAAACATCTTCACCTTTGCCAACAACATCCACACCCCCGAAGGGGGAACCCATTTGCAGGGTTTCTCTGCGGCCCTGACCCGCTGTATCAACGATTATGGGCGCCGATTCAAGATGCTGAAGGATTCCGACGCCAATTTAAAGTCGGAGGATGTGCGCGAGAGCCTGGCGGCGGTGATCTCCGTCAAGCTGAAGGAGCCTCAGTTTGAAGGGCAGACCAAGTCCAAGCTGGGCAACAGCCAGGTGCGCGGCATTGTGGATTCGCTGATTTCGGAGGAGCTGAGCGCCTATCTGGAGGAAAACCCCACCGTGGCCCGCGCCATTCTGGACCGCTGCCTGGGCGCCGCCCGGGCAAGGGAGGCTGCCCGCAAGGCCCGGGAGCTGACCCGGCGCAAGACGGTGCTGGAATCGGCCTCTCTGCCCGGCAAGCTGGCCGACTGCTCGGAGACCGACCCCGCCAAGTGCGAGATCTTTATCGTAGAGGGGGATTCGGCCGGTGGCAGCGCCAAAACCGGGCGCGACCGGCATTACCAGGCCATTTTGCCCCTGCGCGGCAAGATACTGAATGTGGAAAAAACCCGCATTGACAAGGCCCTGATGAACAACGAGATCAAAAACATGATTACCGCCTTCGGCTGTGGCGTGGGGCCTGAGTTTGACCTGAGCAAGCTGCGTTATCACCGCATCGTGTGCATGATGGACGCCGATGTGGACGGCGCTCACATCCGCATTCTGCTGCTTACCTTCTTTTACCGCTACATGCGGCCGCTGATTGACAACGGCTATGTGTACATCGCCATGCCGCCGCTGTATAAGGTGACCAAGGGCAAGCAGGAGCACTACGTCTATGATGACAACGAGCTGCAGCGCCTGCTGGACCAGATTGGACGAGACCCCAAGCCTGAGATCCAGCGCTACAAGGGCCTGGGTGAGATGTCTGCCGAGCAGCTTTGGCAGACCACCATGAACCCGGAGACCCGCACCATGCTGCAGGTGACCGCCCGGGATGCTGTGGCCGCCGACGAGGCCATGACCCTGCTGATGGGCGACCAGGTGGAGCCCCGGCGTGAGTTTATTGAGCAGAACTACGACATGGTGGCCGATCTGGATATCTAAGGTCCATCCGGTGACGCCGCGGTCTCATGGCTGCCGATTGCCACCGCATAAGCCTTAGCAAACCCGCAAAACGACACAAGAAGGAACATCGATGAGCGATATTAAGGACAAGCTGCTGCCAACTGATCTGGAAAGCGAACTGAAGAAGTCGTTTATATCCTATGCTATGGCGGTGATTATCAACCGTGCGCTGCCCGACGTGCGCGACGGGCTGAAGCCGGTGCACCGCCGGATCCTGTATGATATGAACGAGCTGGGCATGATGCCGGACAAGCCTTTCCGCAAATCGGCCCGCATTGTGGGCGATGTGCTGGGTAAGTATCACCCCCATGGCGACAGCAGCGTCTATGACGCCATGGTGCGCCTGGCCCAGGATTTCTCTATCCGCTACATCCTGGTGGAGGGGCAGGGCAACTTCGGCTCCGTGGATGGCGACGGCGCCGCCGCCATGCGCTATACGGAGGCGCGGCTCTCCAAGCTGTCCACCCACCTGATCGGCGAGATCGACAAGGACACGGTAGACTTCTACCCCAACTTTGACGAAACCTTAATGCAGCCTTCTGTGCTGCCCAGCCGCTACCCCAACCTGCTGGTCAACGGCTCGTCGGGCATCGCGGTGGGTATGGCCACCAACATCCCGCCCCACAACCCGGGCGAGGTGATTGACGGCTGCGTCGCCATGATCGACAATCCGGACATCGACCTGGACGGCCTGATGGAGCATATCCAGGGGCCTGACTTCCCAACGGGCGGCGTCATTTTGGGCCGCAGCGGCATCCGCGAGGCCTATCACACAGGCCGTGGCCGCATTGTGGTGCGGGCCAAGAGCGAGGTGGAAAGCCTGCCCAACGGGCGAGATCGTATCATCGTCACCGAAATCCCCTATGCGGTCAACAAGGCCAAGCTGATCACCAAGATCGCCGAGCTGGTGCATGACAAGCGCATCGACGGCATCAGCGACTTGCGGGATGAATCCGACCGCAACGGCATGCGCATCGTCATTGACCTCAAAAAGGATGCCCAGTCCCTGGTGGTGCTCAACTATCTCTACAAGCACACCCAGATGCAGGAGACCTTCGGCGCCATCATGCTGTCGCTGGTGGATGGGCAGCCCCGTATCCTGAGCCTGAAGGAGATGCTGTATTACTACATAGAGCACCAGAAGGATGTGGTCACCCGCCGCACCCGCTATGATCTGGACAAGGCCAAAGCCCGCAGCCACATTTTGGAGGGGCTGCTGAAGGCCCTGCTCAACATCGATGAGGTGGTGCACCTGATCCGCTCCAGCCGGGATACGGCCTCCGCCAAGGCGGCGCTGATCGACCGCTTCCAGTTCAGCGAGGCCCAGGCCCAGGCGATCCTGGACATGCGCCTGGCCCGCCTGACCAACCTGGAGGCCGACAAGCTGCAGGCTGAATATGATGAGCTGCAAAAGACCATTGCCTACCTGAGCAGCATCCTGGCCGATGTACAGATGCTGCTGTCCGTTATCAAGACCGAGATGCTGTCCATCCGTGACCGGTTCAGCGATCCCCGCCGGACGGAGATCAGCATGGTAGATGGCGAGATTGACTTTGAAGACCTGATTCCCGTGGACGACATGGTGGTAACCATGACCCACTTTGGCTATGTGAAGCGCCTGAGCCAGAGCACCTACCGTGCCCAGAACCGGGGCGGCAAGGGTGTGGCGGCGCTGACCACCCGGGAAGAGGACTTTGTGGAGCAAATGTATGTGGTCAACTCCCACAGCGACATGCTGTACTTCACCGACCGCGGTCGCGTATATGGCCTGAAGTGTTACGAGATTCCTGAGGCCGGGCGCACTGCCCGGGGCACGGCGATCGTCAATCTGCTGCAGCTCCAGGGCGGGGAGAAGGTCACTATGATGCTGCCGATTCCTGACCGTGAAAGCGATGATTACCTGATGATGGCCACCCGGGACGGGCTGATCAAGAAGACGCCGCTGAGCGATTTCCGCAACCTGCGCCGCTCGGGCCTGATCGCCATCACCCTGCGGGACGAGGATGAGCTGATCGGTGTGCAGCTCACCGACGGTCAGCAGGAGATCCTGCTGGCCACCAGGGGCGGCAAGAGCATCCGCTTCAATGAAAACACCATCCGCCCCACCGGGCGCTCCGCCCAGGGCGTGCGCAGCATGCGGCTGGGCAAGGGCGACAGCGTGGTCAGCATGTGCATGGTGGAAGATGACAAGCAGGTGCTGTGCATCACCCAGCATGGTTACGGAAAACGCACCAACACCGATGAATACCGCGAGCAGGGGCGCGGCGGTCAGGGCAGCAAGGTGATGCAGCTCACCGAGAAGACGGGCGAGCTGGCCGCTATGCTGATGGTTCGACCGGAGGATGAGGTGATGCTGATTACCGATGACGGCACCATCATCCGTGTGCCGGCGATTGACATCCGCGAGTGCGGCCGTGTCACCCAGGGGGTGCGTTTGATGCGGGTGGCTGAGGGCAGCCGCATTGTGGACGTGGATATTGCCGCCCCCGAGGATGACGAGTTGGACGGGGACGACGAAGGCTACGAAGGCTACGAAGCGGACGGCCTGGAGACGCCGGAAGACGCCGACCAGCAGCAGGATGAGGACAACGACATCTAAATCACACCGGAAGGGCCGTAAAGGCCTTTCCTTTTTTGGAGCACTATGACGCAAAGGCAAAAATCTCTGGTGGGGGGAATCTCCATTCTGGGCGTTGCGGGCCTGATCTGCAAGGTTGTGGGCGTGTTGTACCAAATCCCCCTCAACAACGCCATCGGGCCTGAGGGAATGGGCGTCTATTCCCTGGTATTTCCCACCTACAACCTGCTGTTGGCCATCTCGTCCATTGGCATTCCGGTGGCCATATCCCGCATGGTGGCCCAATACCTGGCCCAGGATGATCCGCGCAACGCCCGGCGGGTGTTCAAGTCGGCCCTCTACATCCTGACCGCCTTCGGCACGGTAGCTACCCTGTTCATGGTGCTGTTCCACCGCAGGCTGGGCAGTGCCACTGCCACGGCGGAGGCCTCTATAGGCTTTGTGATGATTGCACCCAGCCTGCTGTTTGTGTGCATCATGAGCGCCTTCCGGGGCTATATGCAGGGCAGGCGGCGGATGGTACCCACCGCGGTCAGCCAGTTGATTGAGCAGGTGGGCAAGGTGTTTATTGCGTTGCCCTTTGCAGTGCTGGGCATGCAGCGGGCCGGCTACGCGGCCGGTGCGGCCGGTGCGCTGCTGGGTACCTCGGTGGCCGAGGGGTTGGCCTTGCTGTACATGATGGTGGATTTCCGCCTGCACAGGGCAGAGATGGATTCACTGCCCCAGGGCCCCGCCCAGGCGGTGTCTCTGCGCAGCCTGGGCAGGGAGATTACGCTGATCTCCATTCCCATCACCATTGGCGCCAGCATTGTGCCCCTGGCCGGGTTGCTGGACAGCTTTATACTCAAACGCATCATGCAGGGGTATATGGAGGAAACGGCTGCGCTGGTGGCCTATGGCGTGTATTCGGGGCCTGTGATCTCTCTGATCAATGTGCCGACAGCCCTGGCCATGGCCATTGCCACCAACCTGGTGCCCTCCATCTCCAGCGCTTTGGCCCGGGGGGACAGGGACCGCATCGCCCGGGAATCTGGCACCGGTCTGCGTCTGGCCGCAGTGATTGGCTGGCCCAGTTCCATCGGCCTCAGCCTGCTGGCGGAGCCCATTCTCTTTCTGCTGTTCGGGCGGGGGGGCAAGTATCTGCCCCAGCATCTGCAGCTGGGGGCCAGTCTGCTTCAAATCAGCAGCATGACCATTGTGTTCTTTACCCTGGTACAGGCCTCCAGCGGCATTCTGCAGGCGCTGCACAAGCAGCGCATCCCCATGTATACGCTGGCGGCGGGCGTGGCGGCCAAAATCCTCGTCAACTACAGCCTGGTGGCGATACCGGAGGTGGGCATACATGGCGCCCCCTGGGCGTCGCTGCTGTGCTATATTATCAGCCTGGTGCCTAACCTGTACTTTGTGTGCAGGCACGCGCAGATCCGCCTGAACCTGGGCGAGCTGCTGCTGAAACCCCTGGCTGCCAGCGGGGTGATGGCAGCTTTGCTGCTTGTGCTCAAGCATCTGCTGGGTGGCCGGCTGGCCGCGTCCTGGCTGTGGATGGGGCTGAGCATTGTGTTGGCCGCCGCGGTCTATTTTGCGGCCTCCTTGGCCCTGGGCTTGATCAAGAAACAGGACCTGCCTTCCAACCTGAGGAGAAAACCCCATGCATGAAATCATCGTTGTCACCCTGGGCCCCGGCGCCCGTCAACACCTGACCCTGGGTGCTGTGGAGGCGCTAAGGAGCGCCAAAACCATTGTGCTGCGTACCGTGCGTCATGGTGCTGCCGAGTGGCTGACAGAACAGAACCTGCCCTTTACTACGCTGGATGTCTTGTATGAGCAAAGCGAGGATTTTGACAGCCTGACAGCCAGCGCGACGGACCACCTGCTGGCGCTGGCCCGCAAGGGCAAGGTGTGCTTTGGAGTGGCAGATCCGGGAAGCGATGAGGTGGTCAGGCGGCTGCGCAGCCTGGAGGAGGCAAAGCTGCGGGTAGTGCCGGGTGTCATGCTGGCCTCTCCCTTTCTGGCAGCGCAGGACACGCCTCAGCCGCTGCTGGTCTGTGATGCCATGCGGCTGAATGTATACGATGCCCAGCGTCCCCTGTGCTTGACGGAGATCAACAGCCGCGCCCTGGCGGGTGACTGCAAGCTGAAGCTGTTGGAGCACTATGACGCAGATGCCCCGCTGTACTTCTTCCCGCCCGGGGAGGGGGGCACCAGGCGGTGTGTGCATACTACCCTGGAGGAGCTGGACCGACAGCCCCGCTATAATCACACTGCGGGAGCCTTGCTGCTGCCCGGCACTCCTTTTCAAAAGATCCGCTATGATGTGCAGGACCTGGTGCTGCTGATGCGCAGGCTGCGGGCGCCGGACGGCTGCCCCTGGGACAGGGAGCAAACCCATCAAAGCTTGTCGCGCTACCTGGTGGAGGAAGCCAATGAGGCGGCCCACGCCATCTACCAGCAGGACTGGGCGGCGGTGGCCGATGAACTGGGGGACGTGCTGCTGCAGGTGATTTTTCATGCTACCGTGGGCGAACAAACGGGCACCATGACCCTGGGGGACATCACTACCGCCATCTGCACCAAGTTGATCAACCGCCACCGGCATATCTTCGGCGGAGACCGGGCACAGACAGCCCAGGATGTCAGTGCCAACTGGGACAAAATTAAGGAAGAGGAACGGGGCCGCCAGACAGTGAGCCAGAAGATGCACAGTCTACCCCATAGCCTGCCGCCGCTGCTGCGCGCCCTGAAGGTGCAGGAGGCCGCCCGCAAGGTGGGCTTTGACTGGCCTGATGCCCGGGGCGCCCTTTTGAAGGTGCATGAGGAGGCTGACGAGGTGCTGCAGGAGGTGAAGAAAGGCGGAAGCCCGGCGATGGAAATGGGTGATTTGCTCTTTGCCGGCGTCAATGCAGCGCGGCTGCTGGGCGTCAATCCGGATGAAGTGGTTTCGCTGGCAACCGAAAAATTCATCAATCGATTCGAAATCATGGAAAAAACGTTGATTTGTGAGCAAAAAGCTATGAAAAGCTTGACTTTACAAGAGTGGGATGTATACTGGGAAAGAAGCAAGCAAGCGGAATGAAGCCTTGCTTTACACAGAATAGCAGGAGGAACCACCATGAATAAGTCTGAACTTGTAGCCGCCGTTCAAAAGGCAACCGAACTCAAGAAGAAGGACGCTGAAGCCGCTGTTGTTGCATTTGTTGACACCGTCAAGGAAGCCCTCAAGAAGGGTGAAAAGGTTCAGCTGATTGGCTTTGGCACGTTTGAAGCCAAGAAGCGCCCCGCCCGCGTGGCCCGCAATCCCCGCACCGGCCAGGAAATCAAGGTCAAGGCCTCCAAGGCCCCCACCTTCAAAGCCAGCAAGGCTTTCAAGGACTCCCTGAACAGCAAGTAAGCAGCTGAATGGCTACGAAAACGGGGCGGCAAGCCACCCCGTTTTTCTTGTTGATTATGAGCTGCTGTCCAAGAAGGAAATCATGCGTTTAGATAAGTATTTGAAAGTATCCCGGTTAATCAAGCGGCGTACCGTGGCCAAGGAGGCCTGCGATGGTGGCCGCGTTACCCTGAACGGCAAGGTGGCCAAGGCAGGCACCGAGGTCAAGGCGGGGGACATCATGGAGATCCGCTTTGGCAACCGTCTGGGTCGCTACCAGATCCTGGATGTGCAGGAGACAGTGCGCAAGGAGGCGGCGGCCGAGTTGTACCGCGTGCTGGAGGAGGACGAGGCCACCCGTCACGAGCGGGAATAGACTCCTATTAGAGCTCTTAGGAGGGGTTCGGGGAACCCTTCTTTTAAGAAGGGTTCCCCGTCGTCCCCGTACCCCCGTTTTTCAACGCTTTCCCCCACATCCCATACCCCAAGGAGGTACCATGGCATCATTTGTAGACCGTGCACCCATACAGCTGAAGGCCGGCAACGGTGGCAACGGCTGCGTCAGCTTTCACCGGGAGAAGTTCGTGCTCAACGGCGGCCCGGATGGGGGCGACGGCGGTGTGGGCGGCGACATTATTCTGGTAGCGGACCACAATTTGCACACGCTGCTGGACTTTCGTTATCAGAGCAAGTATGCTGCCCAGAACGGTGGGCCTGGGGCCTCTGCCCGGCGCACGGGCAAATCGGGGGAAAACCTGATCATCCGGCTACCTGTGGGCACCATCGTCAGGGAGAAAGACACCGGCCGGGTGGTGGCCGACATGTTTGAAGCGGGGGAGCAGAAGGTGTTGCTGAAGGGCGGACGGGGCGGCTTTGGCAACGCCAGGTTTGCCACCCCCACCCGCCAGGCGCCCGCCTTTGCCAAGCCCGGCATCAAGACCCAGTGGCACGAGCTGGTGCTGGAGCTGAAGACTATTGCCGATGTGGGGCTGGTGGGATTCCCCAATGTGGGCAAAAGCAGCCTGCTGGCCGCGGTATCGGCTGCCCGACCCAAGATTGCCAACTATCACTTCACCACGCTGACGCCCAACCTGGGCATTGTCAGCCATCGGGGCGTCAGCTTTGCGATGGCGGATATTCCCGGCCTGATCGAAAAGGCCTCGGAGGGCGCGGGACTGGGCTTCAGCTTTCTGCGCCATGTGGAACGTACCCGTCTGCTGGTACACGTGGTGGATGTGTCAGGCTCTGAAGGGCGGGACCCGGTGGAGGATTACCGGCTGATCAACGAGGAGCTTCGCCGCTACGGCCAGTTGGATCAGCGCCCCCAAGTAATTGCGGCCAACAAGGTGGATCTGCCGGGCGCCCAGGAGAATCTGGAGAGGCTTCAGCAAGAGGCGGGGGATGTACCGGTGTACCCGGTCAGCGCGGCCATACGCCAGGGGCTGGATCCGTTGCTGGACAAGGTCATCGAGTTGCTGTCCACGCTGCCGCCCCAGGAAAGGTTGGAGGAAAGCGAGATCGAGGAGCTGATGCCCTTGACCGGCTATGAGGTGGTGAAGGAGGGCGAGCTGTACGTTGTACGCGGCCCCTCCGTCGAGCAACTGATCGCCAGCGTCAACTTTGACGACACCGAAAGTATGTTGTGGTTCCATAAAACCCTGCGCCGCTCCGGCATCATCGATGCTCTGCGCCAGGCCGGCGCCCAGGAGGGGGACACGGTGCAGATGGATGACATGGAGTTTGATTTTGTCGAATAGATCTGTGTTTTCACTCTGTGGTTCTGTTGAAATAATTGACCTGAAAGAGAAAGAGGTATGTATGGATTTGACCGCCAAACAGAGGGCAGCCCTGCGCAGCATGTGCAACACCCTGCCCGTGGTGCTGACGATCGGCAAGGAGGGTATTGGCGAAAATACCGTCAAGGAAGCCTATGACCTGCTGCAGGCCCGGGAGCTGATCAAGTGCGCAGTGGGACAGAATGCTCCGCTGACGGCCAAGGAGGCTGCCCAGCAACTGTGTGAGAAAACCGGCGCCAGCCCCGTGCAGGTGATTGGCCACAAGTTCAGCATCTTCAGACGCAACGACAAAGAACCCAAGATTGAGATTTGAATGCGAGGTTTTGACCTTCTCCCACCCCTGCTGCCCCACCTGAAACCCGGAAACAGCAAGCACTGACGCATAATCGGCCGACCACAATATATTGTGGTCGGCCGTTGTATTTTTTGCTATAAGTTGTGGATTTCCCCTTGACATCCGCCAAATCCTCTGACTATAATAAAACCCGCCCGCAAGAAAGCGCGTTATATATCACGCAAAATGCCAGGAGGCCTTACTATGATCAGCACCATTACCAAACGCGACGGTCGCACCGTTCCCTTCGACAGCACCAAAATCGAGCAGGCCATACTGCGCGCCTTTGCTGCCTCCGGCAGCCTGAAGGGTGAGGATGCGGCCCGGGAGGTCACCGCACAGGTGATCGCCGAGCTGGAGAAGAATGAAAGCATCCCTGCGACCCCCGGGGTGGAGGATGTGCAGGACGTGGTGGAGCGCGTGCTGATTGAAAAGGGATTTGTCCGCACGGCCAAGTGCTATATCCTGTACCGCGCCGAGCGCAGCCGGGTGCGGGAGATGAACACGCGCCTGATGAAGACCTATGAGGACATCACGTTCAAGAGTGCTTCCGACTCCGACCTGAAGCGGGAGAACGCCAATATCAACGGCGACAGCGCCATGGGCAGCATGCTGAAATTTGGCTCCGAAGGCGCCAAGCAGTTCTATGATATGTATGTGCTGAACCCCAAACACGCCGAGGCCCACCGGAACGGCGATATCCACATCCATGACCTGGATTTTCTGACGCTGACCACCACCTGCTGCCAGATCGATCTGCTGCACCTGTTCAAGGACGGCTTTTCCACGGGTCACGGCGTGCTGCGCGAGCCCATGGACATTGCCAGCTACTCGGCGCTGTGCTGCATTGCCATTCAGGCTAATCAGAACGACCAGCATGGCGGGCAGAGCATTGTCAACTTCGACTACGGTATGGCCCCTGGTGTGCGCAAGACCTATGTCAAGCGGTTCCGGGACAACGTCGTGCGCCTGCTGGAGGCGGACTACGAGGTGGAGGACGCCGAAAAAGAAGTCAAGGAGATACTGGCTCAGATTCAGCAGGAGACGGAGCTGGCGCCCCGCATGCAGGAGGACGAGCAGTTTACCCGGGCCATGGTGCAGCACCTGAGCCGGTGGATGGAGGAGGAACAGGCCCGCAAGCTGTTGAAGCAGGCGCGCAAGTTCTCCGATCGGGAGATTGTGAAGGCCACCTATCAGGCCATGGAGGCGCTGGTGCATAACCTGAACACCATGAACAGCCGTGCCGGCGCCCAGGTGCCCTTCAGCAGCATCAACTATGGCACCGACACCAGCCCGGAAGGCCGCCTGGTCATGGAGCAGCTGCTGATGGCCACCGAGGCCGGTCTAGGCCGTGGGGAGACCCCCATCTTCCCCATCCAGATCTTCCGGGTGAAGGAAGGTATCAACTACAACCCCGGGGACCCCAACTATGACCTGTTCAAGCTGGCCATTCGCTGCTCGGCCAAGCGGCTGTTTCCCAATTTCTCCTTCCTGGATGCGCCCTACAACCTGCGCTTCTATAAGCCTGGCCACCCGGAGACTGAGGTGAGCTATATGGGCTGCCGCACCCGCGTGTTGGCCAATGCCCACGACCCGGAGAAGGCGGTGGCCCCCCGCCGCGGTAACCTGAGCTTCACCTCCATCAACCTGCCCCGCATTGCCATCGAATCGGGCGGCGATGTACAGCGGTTCTTTGAAGGGTTGGAGCGCAAGCTGGACCTGGTATACGATCAGTTGAACGAGCGCTTCGAGATCATTGCCAGCAAAAGGGTGTATAACTTCCCCTTCCTGATGGGCCAGCATGTGTGGATGGATTCGGAAAAGCTGAAGTGGGACGACGAGGTGCGCGAGGTGCTGAAGCACGGCACGCTCACCGTGGGTTTCATCGGCCTGGCGGAGGCGCTGGTGGCCCTGCGGGGCAAGCACCACGGCGAAAGCCCGGAGAGCCAGAACCTGGGGTTGGAGATCGTCGGCTTTATGCGCTCCTACCTGGACCGCAAGACCGAAGAATGCAAAATGAACTACACGTTAATCGGCACCCCGGCGGAGGGTCTGTCCGGCCGCTTCGTGCGCATGGACAAGGAGCGCTATGGCGTGATTCCCGGGGTTACAGACAGGGACTATTACACCAATTCCTTCCACATCCCGGTGTACTACCCTATCAGCGCCTTTGACAAGATCAGCCTGGAGGCCCCTTATCACGAGCTGACCAACGCCGGTCACATCACCTATGTGGAAATGGACGGCGACCCCCTGCAAAACCTGGAAGCCTTTGAGAAGATCGTACGCCACATGCACGACACCGGTGTGGGCTATGGCTCCATCAACCATCCCGTCGACCGCGATCCGGTGTGCGGCTACAATGGCATCATCGGCGATAGCTGCCCCCAGTGTGGTCGTGCCGAAAGCGAACACAAGTTTGAGCGCATCCGCCGCATCACTGGCTACCTGGTGGGCACCACGGACCGGTTCAACAACGCTAAGCGCTGTGAGGAGCACGACCGGGTCAAGCACACGGTGGAAGCCTGAGGAATATGGACTGCGGGGGATTTCCATAAGGGAATCCCCCTCGGGTTCTTCTGCCCGAATTATTGAAAGGAAAACCTATGAAGTACCGCCTGTCCGGCCTTGTGAACGACAGCATTGTGGATGGCCCCGGCCTGCGGTTGGCCGTGTTCATGCAGGGCTGTCCGTACGACTGCCCCGGGTGCCATAACCCGCAAACCCACGATCCCCTGGGGGGCCGGGAGGCCGATACGGAGGATGTGTGCGCCAAGCTGGACAAAAACCCATTGCTGGCCGGGCTGACGTTGTCTGGCGGTGAACCCTTTTTACAGCCGGAGGCAGCTGCCGTGATGGCCGCCTACGCCCGGCAAAAAGGGCTGAATGTGTGGGCTTACACGGGCAGCACCTATGAGGCGCTGCGGCAAAGGAATGACCCCGCCGTTGACCATTTGCTGGCGCTTGTGGATGTGCTGGTGGATGGCCCCTTTGTGCTGGCGCAGAAGTCCCTGGACGTGCCCTGGCGGGGCAGCCGCAACCAGCGCCTGATCGACGTGCAGCAGAGCCTGCAGGCGGGGGAGACGGTGTTCTGGCAGGCGCCGGCCTGGTAATGCCCAGAGTCCTGTGTTTAAAGGGCTGCTAAAAAAAGCACAGGCTCCTGTTTTGCGCCGGAGCCTGTGCTGTCTGTATCCAAATCTAAGCGGAGGTCAATCGCTGCAGTTTGGGGCGACCACCATAGATAATTCCGAGGCCTGCTCATAGGCGCTGTAGGGCACATAGAAGCTGTATTCCTCCAGCATGTTGCCGGCCCGCAGGGTCATGCCCACCCCCAGGCGGCCTTGGCGGACGTAGGGGATATCCGCGTCCTTCAGCAGCGGCTCCAGCATATCGGCGTGGAGGGGGTCGGTGGTCAACAGCAGCACCGGATCGTTGTCCCGGGGCGCCCGCAGGGAGTGATCCTCGTGGAAGCAGTGGTCCGGGGCCAAAGTTTTACAAATCTCACAATACTGCATATTTTACTCCTCTTATTGAATGCCCTACAGAAAAGCGCCTTGCGGATTTCCATCCGGCAGGCGCCTGGACCGGTGGGAATACACTTTGGCGCTTTCAATGCGCTTGTTGACCGGCTTGACCTCCCACATCACGTGGCGTTTCCGGTCCATGGCGCGCCGCTGTTTCTTGGAGGCCTTTTCCCTGGGGACAAAGGTTTTCATCTTGTTCACCTCAACTCTATTATACCACGGACGGGGTGGATCAAAGCGCACAGCACTCCCAAAATGCAGACGCCGGGGACAACTTGGCCCGTGCCCGCTTGCTTTACGCTGTCTAGCCTTTGTGCTATACTTTCAACATGTACAAAGCGGCGGGAGGGCCTATGGATCTGATCCAGGTGATCGAAAGAAAAAAACTGGGGTACGCGCTGACGGCGGAGGAAATCGCCTGTTTTGTGCAAGCTGCCGCCGACCCGGATACGCCTGATTACCAGCTTGCCGCCCTGCTGATGGCCATCCGCCTCAACGGCATGGACACGGTGGAGACGGCGGAGCTAACATTGGCCATGGCCCGCAGCGGCGATATGCTGGCCCCCCGGCTGGACGGCATTCCCGTGGACAAGCACTCCACCGGCGGGGTGGGAGACACCACCACGCTGGTGCTGGTTCCCCTTGTGGCGGCCTGCGGCGGCCTGGTGCTGAAGATGAGCGGCCGGGGCCTGGGGCATACCGGGGGCACCATCGACAAGATGGAGAGCATTCACGGCATGCGGGTAGAGCTTTCTGAAAACGAAGTGATCGACATCGTGCGCCGAGTAGGCTGCTGCGTAGCCGGTCAATCGGGCGAATTGGCGCCGGCAGACAAGCGCCTGTATGCCCTGCGGGATGTCACCTCCACCGTAGATTCCATCCCTCTGATCGCCTCCAGCATCATGTCCAAAAAGCTGGCGGGCGGCGCCCAAGGGATTGTGCTGGATATCAAAACCGGTGGAGGGGCGCTGATGCAAACTCTGGAGCAGTCCATTGCCTTGGGCCGCACCATGGTGGACATTGGCTGGCAGGCCGGCCGCCGGGTGGCCGCGATGGTGACCGGTATGGAGGAGCCTTTGGGCAGCCATGTAGGCAACGCGCTGGAAGTGAAAGAAGCCATTGATGTGCTGGCGGGCCGCACGGCGGGGCCGCTATTGGATGTTTCCCTGATGCTGGGCGCGCAGATGCTGATACTGGGCGGTCAGGCTGGAAACGAAGCCGATGCCAGTGCGCTGCTGGAGCAGGCCTTGCGCAGCGGTGCCGGGTTACATAAGCTGGCAGAGATGATCGAGGCCCAGGGAGGGGACGGATGGGTGACGCAGGATGTGTCACTGCTGCCCCAGGCCAGCCATCTGATTCCGGTTGAAGCAGGGATAGACGGGTATCTTCATCATGTGGACACACAGCGAGTGGGGCTGATCGCCCAGCGGTTGGGCGCCGGCCGCCTGCGCAAGGAGGACAGGATCGATCCGGCCGTTGGCCTGGTGATGCACAAGCGCATCGGCCAGCCAGTGAAAAAGGGAGAGGTCCTGGCCGTGATCCACGCCAATCATCCTGCCCGGGGCGAAGTGGCAGCCAAGGCGCTGCTGCAGGCCCTGGACATCGGGGAGGGCGCTGTGCCCAAGGCAAAGCTGCTCTACGCCCTGATCAACAAGGATACAACGGAGGTTACATGAACAAGTTCCAAAGGACATCCCTTTTGCTTGCCCTGATGATGCTGCTATCTCTGACAGCTCTGCCCGTCCTGTCCCTGGCAGAGGTTACCAGCGCATCGGTCACCGAAGCGGCTGATGCTACCCAGGAGAAAAAGCAACTCAACCCCTTTGTGGCCATGGAAATTCTGGACATCCACGAGCATCCCTTTGACACCAGCATCTTTAACGGCAAACCCTTTATGCTAAACATTTGGGGCGCCTGGTGTCCCCCCTGCGTGCGGGAGATGCCCGACCTGAGCGAGCTGTACGACATCTACAAGGACCGCATTACCATCGTGGGCCTGGCGGGCACCGCAGTGACGGGCTTCAATGAGGATGGCACCGGCCAGTACAACCAGAAGGAGCTGCAGGATGTATGCGACCTGTACGAATCCAAACAGATCAGGCATCCCTCCCTGCTGCCCAACCCCCTGATGGCTGTGCTGATGAACCAGATCAACATGCAAAGCTGGCCCACCACCGTGTTTGTCAATGGCGAGGGTGTGCTGGTCAACATGGTGGTAGGCTCCAAAACCAGGGATCAGTGGATCACCATTATTGATCAGGTGCTGGCCGCCATGGAGGCTGACAAAGCCCCAGCCGAGGACACCTGACCGTGCGCCGCAGAGTCTGGCTGATCATTGCCCTGGCTGGTGTGCTGTGCATCTGCCTGGGCATTGCCCGCGGGGAGGTAAGCGTCGTGTTCATGAAGGCTATCAACATCTGTCTGGAGTGTATCGGCGTTGGCTAAGCCGCGGACAAACCGCCTGATCCGCTGGCGGGGACTGGTACAGCTGTTGTTTGCAGCGGCCAGCAACAGCTTTGTCACCGGGTTTCTGGCGGGCAAGATCTATCAGGGCGACCTGAAAAAGCTATGCGCCCCCGGCCTCAACTGCTACTCCTGCCCGGGCGCACTGCTGAGCTGCCCCATCGGCAGCCTGCAGGCGGTGCTTACCAGCCGCGCCTTCAGTATCACCCTGTATGTAACGGGCCTGCTGCTGGTGTTTGGCGCCACCATGGGCCGCTTTGTCTGTGGGTTCCTGTGCCCGTTCGGCATGATCCAGGAGTGGCTGTACCGCATTCCCTTCCCCTGGAAGAAGAAAACCTTCAGGGGAGACAAGCCGCTGCGCAGATTCAAGTATCTGCTGCTGGTGGTGCTGGTGATTGCCCTTCCCACGCTGGTAAAGGATGCGGCCGGCAGCGGGTCGCCCACCTTCTGCAAGTACGTGTGCCCTGCCGGTACCCTGGAAGCAGCCATCCCGCTGGTGCTGCTGAACCCCGGCGGTCCTGGGGTGTCCGCGCCCCCACCGGCGGCGCTGCCCGAGTTGCGCATCGAAATTGCGTCCAGCCAGCCTGTTTACGAGACGGGGCCGCTGTTCACCTGGAAAATGCTGATTCTGGTGGCCGTGGTGCTGCTGAGCGTTATGGTCTGGCGGCCCTTCTGCCGCTATCTGTGCCCCCTGGGGGCCATCTATGGGCTGATGAATCCGGTGTCTCTGTACCGGCTGCGCATGGAGCAGGATTTGTGCATCCATTGCGGCAAGTGTAACCGCAGCTGCAAGATGGCGCTGGAGCCGGAACGCCGTCAGAATGAGGCCGAATGCGTGCGCTGCGGGGATTGTGTCAAAGCCTGTCCCACGGGTGCACTCACTATGGGATTTATTCAACGGAAACCACGTGCCGCGGAGCCTGGGCTGCCACTGGAGCCAACGGATCCTCAGGCGAAAGGGAGGAACCTATGAAACGTTTTATGACTCTGCTTCTGTTGCTTTGCCTGGGCTTGGCGCCCGTTTTGGCCCAGCCTGCGGGTGAGCCGCAGCCCATCACGGTGGATGAAATCAACCGCTTCAACCAGGGGCTGCTGCAGCGGGCCCTGGAGGAAAAGGCCGCCGTTGTGCAGAGCGCCGAGGGTTTTATGGCAGAGGGAACGGGGTACACCCTTTACCTGACCAGCGATGACCTGAGCGCTGATTCGGTGATCAGCGATGCGCTGCTCAGCATCAATTCGCTGCATGTGGAGGGCATGATGGATACCCGGGGCATCGGTGTCACCAGCAGCCTGGCCGATGTGTATGCGGCCTGGCCCAATGACAACCCCATGCTGGTCGGCACCATGTCGGGCGCTGTGCTGTATATGCGGGGCGCTTTACCCGAGGAGGTCAGCCTGGGCCGGATCGTGCGCGACGGCCAGCAGGTGCAGGTGGTGGAGCACGTGGTCTATCAGCAGGTGGATGATGGCTTCCTGCGCAGAGGCATCCAATACCTGATCGACAACAGCGAGGTCATAGCCATCCGCAGCTTTGGCGGCAGCCAGTCCATCGATGCGGAGACCGCGCAGCAGGAGCTGCAGGCAGCCAGCGACCTGCAGGAGCAGACGAGTTATTTTGCCTATGATACCAAGGATCCCACCCAGCTTCAGCGGGAGGACCTGGTGGTGCAGGGGTTGGACTTTCTGGATATGAAGCCCGAGGATGCCGTGCAGGTGTTTGGGGAAGCGGTGCACGAGGAAAAAGTAGAGGATTCAACCGGCGAGCAGATCCGCACTTTGCAGTGGGATGGCGTGGAAATCGTCTTCATCTATGATGCAGCCGGTGCTTTCCAGCGTACCGAGCGCATCACGGTCACAGGCACCGGCATTGAGGGGCCCCGGGGCTTCCGCGTAGGTACACGCCTGCAGGATGCCATTGCCCGCATTGCCCACGAGGATGCAATCCCCAGCGCTTCCGCCGCGTTGTATGGGGACGCTGCCCAACAGCAGCCGCCCTACGGCAGGCTGGACAGGGAGGGCCAGCAGGCCCAGCTTTACTACGCCTTGAAACAGGGGGAAAGCACGCTGCTGTTCAGCAGCCTGTTTATTGAGGATAAGCTGGTTGAGATGAGCTTGACCCGCTAATACTGCCAAGGAGGCCCCATGCGGATCGATCTGAGCTGCCCAGTTGAACTGTGGCACTTCAGGCTGCCCACACAGGACTACCCCGTGGTCGCCCTGCAGCTGTTCAACCTGTCTGACAAGACGGTGACCAGCATTCAGGCGGCCTTTTTGTGTTTCAATGCGG
>JAAZBR010000155.1 GCA_012513735.1 Clostridiales bacterium
ATATCGCCGTTCTCATCCTTGATGGACAGGTTGCCTCCCGAGGTGGTGGTCAGGCCGTATTGGTATATGCGCTGCATGATCATCACCAACTGGTCAGCAGGGTGTAGCAGGTCAAACCGCATAATGGTCCTCCTCAAATGTTTTGGGCATTCCTCAAGCGGATCGCCCCTGGCCATTGTACTATAACGGGATACGCTAAACCATTCACCAAACGGCAAATCCTGCACAGAATACACCATCCTGCTCTACTGCAGCCAACCGGGCGCTACCTCATACAGCAGCCCCAGATCCCACAGCATGCTGCTGGTCAGGTACTTGTTGCGGATATCCCGGGCACCCAGCAGCGCATCAGCCGTGTCTTGCTGGGAAAAACCGATGTCCCGGGGCGTCATGGGCATGCGCAGGGAGGCCATCAACCGGTGGATGTCAGCGTGGCTGGGCAGCTCCTCCTCCGCAATGCGCAGAATATCCGGCCAACGGGCCAGCAGGATGTCCAGCCGCCGGGCATGAGCCTGGGAATCGTTGCGGCCCTCCGCCCTGGCGGTGGCGATCACCTTGTCCGCAGCGCCGCCGAACACCCGGCGCATCAGATCTTCCCATGCCTTCTCATCAAAGCTGTGGATAAAGGCTTCCGCCCGGGCACGGTCTGGCTGTATCCGCTTCAAATGCTCCCAGATCTGCAGCGTCAGCAAAGTGCCGATGCCCACCTGGATGCCGTGCAGTTCCTGCACGCGGCCCCGCTCCAGCGCCATCATCTCCCACATGTGGGAGAAGTAGTGCTCCAACCCCGAGGCGGGGCGGGACACCTTAGCATAGGCCATGGCGATGCCCGCCAGCAACAGGCCCTCGAACACGTTGCTGACTGCCCTGGCATCCCGCTGCAGCAGCCCGGGCGCCGCTTCCACGATGCGCTTCAGGGAGGCGCGCATCAGCCCGGCAATGTTTTCGCAATAGTATTCCCCGGTCACCAGGTTGGACAGCCGCCACTCACAGATGCTGACATACTTGGCCAGCATGTCCCCCAGGCCGGCCTGCAGCATGCGTTCCGGCGCGGCGCACAGGATGTCGGTATCCGCAATGATCGCCTGGGGACAGGCGTTGTACAGCGACACCTTAACCCCGCCGATGATCATGGAGGCGTTGTCAGAGGCATACCCGTCCATGGAGGGTGCTGTGGCCACCACCGCGCAGGGCTTGCCTGTGGCGAAGCCGACCACCTTGCAGATGTCGTTGAGGACGCCCGATCCCACGGCCAACAGCCCGTCGCAGGCTGGGTCCAGCGCCACGGTCAGCGCTCCGCAGGCCTTTTCATCCGGCTCCAGGTGGGGGGCGTTGAAACAGAAAAATCCATAGGAAATGCCCGCCGGATCAAGCTGTGCCTTCACCCCTTCCCACGCGGCCTGCCGTGTGTGCTGGTCGCAAACCACAAAGGGCCGGGTCACGCCGATAGCCTCCAAAGATGCGGGCAAATGGCCCAGGGCACCCTGCCCCAGATGCACGCGCTTCAATGTCACCGCATGGTGTTGCCCGCAGGCGCAGGCGTGTCCGCGAGGGTCGATCAGCTCCTCCAGGGTCATATCAGCAAAGGGCCGCATGGTGTCCTCCTTCGTATCCATCCTGAAAGGGAAAACCTGCCGTCCGGCAGCGGACGGCAGGCTTGATTATAGCATTGGGACGGCTCAGCCGTACAGCGGGCCGTAGTACTTGCAGGCGCGGTAGTCCGCCGCCTCCAGGTCGTCGGTGCCAAAGCCGGCCCAGGCATGGGGGCGGTACACCTTGTCTGCCGGCACATTGTGCATGGAAACCGGGATGCGCAGCATGCTGGCCAGGGTGATCAGATCGGCTCCCACGTGTCCGTACACGGTGACGCCGTGGTTAGCGCCCCAGTTGGCCATAACGGAGTACACATCCTTGAAGGGGCCTTCGCCCGTGATACGCGGAACAAACCAGGTGCAGGGCCAGGTGCGGTCGGTACGGTTCATGATGATCTCGTGGGCGTCATCGGGCAGGCGCACAGTTTCACCCTCTGCGATCTGCAGCACGGGGCCAATGCCATCGATGATGTTGACGCGCAGCATGGTGACAGGCATCTCATACTCGTTTTTGAAGTGGCTGGAGAACCCGCCGCCGCGGAAATACTCGTAGTTGGCGCGCTCCCAGTCGGTAGCCTCCAGGCAGGCCTTGATGTCCTTGTCGCTCATCTCCCAGAAGGGCTTCATGCAGTGCTCACCCTTGTCGTTGACCGCAGCGCCGGTGCCATCCAACGCAGTGGCGCCCGAGTTGATCAGGTGGATGAAGCCGTTCTTGGCCTTGCCATCGGGCTTCCA
>JAAZBR010000018.1 GCA_012513735.1 Clostridiales bacterium
GGATGATGTCGGGACTATCTAAAACGGCAGCTTCTGGGGTTGAGGCTTCTTGCTTCTGCCGAAGCAAAGCCCCAGCAGGATCACGGTAGCGGCCACCCACACAAACGCCAAGGTCAGCAAATCGCTCTGGCGCTCCTTGAGCACCACCAGCTCCTGCTTGTCGGTGATGGTATATTCATAATCCCTGGCCGTATCCCGGGCAACAAAGCGGTAATCGGCCGACCCCTCCACAGGCCGCAGCAGCGCCAGCGGCTTCTCCCGGTATCGCTCAAACAGCAGGCTCTTTTCAAACATCTTTTCGCAGTACTGGCCGTTGATCTCCAACAGGTAGATAATACTGCTGTCCATATCCGCCTCCAGCACCTGGCGGGGCGCATAGAAGCCCGTGCTCTTCTCCATCCGGGGCGCCAGCGCCGCCTTGCCGGCAATAGGGTACATGAAGAACTGCGACAGCACCACCAGCAGCAGGATCACCGCCGCCTGAAACAGAAGAAACCGGCTTGTACGCTTGTCCATAGGGCCTCCATTGTAAAAAATGATGCCGAAGGCAGTGTAAACCACCTTCGGCACAGGAAGGTCTGTGTATTGCCAACCAAATATTACGGCACGGCCGCTACGGTCAGCACACCCAGCAAGCCGGGCAGGAACAGGAGGCCCAGGCTGATGATGATACCCGATACAATCAACCCAATGACGCAGTAGCCCATGATGTCGCGGGCGCCAAGGCCGGCGATGCCCAAGGCAGGCAGCGCCCAGAAGGGCTGGATGAGGTTGGTCCACGCATCGCCCCAGGCAATGGCCATGGCGGTGACGGCGGGATTGATGCTCAACTCGGCGCCGGCCACCATGCTCACCGGGCCCTGCACGGCCCACTGGCCACCGCCCGAAGGCACAAACATGTTGATCAGACCGGCAGCCCGGAAGGTAAACAGGGGCAGGGTCTGCTGGGTGGAAATGCTCACAAAGGCATCGGAAATCACCTTGGCAAAGCTAAGCCCTTCTGCGTTGGCGCCCGTCATCATGCCCATGATGCCCGCATAGAAGGGGAACTGGATGATGACGCCGGCAGCGCCCTTGACGGAATCGTTGACCGAATCCAGGAAGCGGCGGGGAGTGCCATGCAGAATAATACCTAGGAACAGGAACACGAAGTTGAGGATGTTCAGGTCCAGGTTAAAGCCCTTCTTGGCAAACCAGGAAACAGTGTATACCAGGCCAAAAACGCCGATGATCAGGGAGAGGATGGAGCTGTTTTCCATACGCTCGGCCGGCACCATGTCCTTTTTGGCCTTGACAACGGGGGCGGGCGGATCGATCAGCAGCGCGGGATCGATGGTCTTCACCTGATCGCCGGTGGGGTGCATCAGCATGTTCACAATGGGCAGCACGATGAACAGCAGCGCATGGATAATCAGATTCCAGCCGGAGAAAATGGTCTCCGTGATAGGTACCGCATAGGTCAGCGCGCCGCCGGTTTCCTTGAGGATGGCGTCACCGAAGGTGGCAATCTTCAGCGGAATGGAACCCGAGATGCCGCCGTGCCAGCAGACGAATGCAATGTAGGAGGAGGCGATGGCCAACGCATAGTCCAGCCCCCGCACCTTCTTGGCCACCCGTTTGGCCAACAGCGGACCGATCACCAGGCCAAATCCCCAGTTGATGAAATTGGCGATATAGGAAATGATGGAGATAAACCAAATCGCCGTGGTGGGCGTCTTGGGAATGCCCGCCAGCTTGTCCAGTCCCTTGCCCACAGGCTTGGTATCCGCCAGCACATAGCCGGTGACCACCACCAGCGCCATCTGCATGGCAAAACCCAACAGGCTCCAGAAGCCGTTGCCCCAGTGCTCGATCATCTGCACCGGGCCTTGGCCGGTGAAGCCCATGGCAGCCACCAGGCAAATAATGCTCAGGATAATGGCGAACAACAGCGCATCCGGCAGCCACTTGTGCACCAGGTTCACGCAGGCATTGGTAAACTTCTTGAACATCTGAGTTACTCCTTGCTAGTTATTGGATAATGGTTTTCCTGTATACAACAGGCGAAAAGAGTTCTGCGCGCGGGCAGGGATGGGGATACCCCGGGGCGCGTGTGTGGCCGTAACACCTCCTTGTCATCGCGTCAGGCATATCCTTCCGCTGCC
>JAAZBR010000019.1 GCA_012513735.1 Clostridiales bacterium
AGACCGCCGGGGCCCAGGGCGCTGAGGCGACGTTTGTGGGTCAGCTCTGCCAGGGGGTTGGGCTGATCCATAAACTGGGAGAGCTGGGAGGAACCGAAGAATTCCTTGATGGCGGCGGATACCGGTCGGATATTGATTAGGTCGCCGGGTTTGACGTCGTTGGCATCCTGAATTGCCATGCGCTCGCGCACCACACGCTCCAGGCGGGACATGCCGATGCGGATCTGGTTTTGCAGCAACTCGCCTACGCTGCGCAGGCGACGGTTACCCAGATGGTCAATGTCGTCTATGGATCCCAGCCCGTAGGGCAGGCCCAGCAGGTAGCTGATGGTGGCGATGATGTCGTCAATAATGATGTGCTTGGGTACCAGCAGGCTGGCATTCTCCCTCACAACACGCTTCAGGTCATCTTCCGGGATGCCCTCGATCAGCTGCAGCAGGGTGGGCAGGTGCACCATTTCCAGCACCCCCACTTCCTTGGGGTCAAAGGGCAGGTACTCGCTGGCATCAGCAAAGTTGTTGCCTACCACCTTGTGTACCTTGTCCTCCACCAGCACGTTGACGGCGTTGATGCCGGCATTCTGGATGGCAAGGGCGGCATCCGCGCTGATCAGACTGCCCTTTTTTGCCAGAACTTCGCCGGTGCGGGGATCGACGATGTCTTCCGCGGATACCGCATCCTTGATGCGGGCGCTGACACCCAACTTCTTATTATATTTGTAGCGGCCCACGCGCATCAGGTCGTAGCGCTTGGGATCAAAGAACAGGTTGTGCAGCAAAATGCGCGCGCCATCCTCCGTCGGTGGTTCGCCCGGCTTCTGGCGGCGATAAATTTCCAACAGCGCGTCGGTCTGGGACTTGATGTTGGCATCGCTGCGGGCAATGGTGGTGAGCAGACGCTCATCTTCGCCCAGCAGGTCGATTAGCTGCTGATCGGTGCCATAGCCCAGCGCGCGCAGTATAATGGTGATAGGTAGCTTGCGGGCACGATCGATGCGTACCCACAGGCAGTCGTTGGAGTCGGTTTCATATTCAATCCAGGCACCGCGGTTGGGAATCACCTGGGCGGCAAACAGGGCCTTGCCGGCCTTGTCAATTTCCTTGGAATAGTAGGCCCCGGGGGAACGCACGAGCTGGCTGACGATCACCCGCTCGGCTCCGTTGATAATAAAGGTACCGTGCTCGGTCATCAGAGGAAAGTCGCCCATGAAGACATCCGTTTCCTTGATTTCGCCGGTCTCCCTGTTTTTCAGCCGGACGAAAACCTTCAGCGGTGCGGCATAGGTCAGGTCGCGCTCCTTGCAGCGCTCCACAGAGTTTTTGGGTGTCTTGTCAAGCGTGTAATCGACGAATTCCAGGATCAGGTTCTCGCTGTAGTCCATGATCGGGGACACGTCTGCCAACACTTCCCGGAAATCCTCTTCCAGGAATCTGCGATAGGAGTTCTTCTGAACCTCTATCAGGTTGGGCATGTCCAGCACCTCGTCGATGCGCGAGAAGCTCTGGCGTGTACGCAGCTTCCCCATTTGAACCTCGTGCACCATAAAAGCTATCACCCCTCCAATGCTGCCCGGATGCAAGCGATTGGAAGGGTGATCTGTACCAAAAGGGCACAAGCCCCCACCCTCCGTACCTTGCGATACCGATGCAATCATAAACTATAGCACCAATGCACAAGGGTGTCAAGGATCAAAGCATTTTACTATGCATCGGGCAAATTATCAAGCATTTGTTTTTGGGGATGACGGAACCTGGGTTTTGGCAGGAATTCCCAGGTTGTAACAATTGCGTTGGGCACGGGCAGCCGCGTTGAAGCGTGCTTTCAGCTGTGTTATGCTGAGACTGAAATACGAAGGCAGGAAAGGGGGAGGCGTGTACAGGCAGCTGCTGGCGTATCTGACCGCGCTGATGCTCACCCTGGGCCCCGTTGGCCCGTTCCCCGGCGCCTCCGGCGCTGAGGGACAGCGGCGCGCGCTGCTGCTGGGTGTGGATCAGTTTGTCAGCCAGCCCAGCACATCCCCTACAGCGCTGAGCAACCTGTCCCGGCTGGAGTGGGTGCTGCGCCAGGATGCGGGAGGCTACGCCCGTATCACTACCCGTCACAATCTGGTCCTTGGGGCAGAGGACTTCATTGCCCTTGTCAAGGAGGCCTTCTCCGGCGCTCAGCCGGGCGACCTATCCTTTTTCTACATCACCACCCATGGCTTGTATACAGAGGGGGAGGACCCCATGTCTTTCTCCCTGCTGCTCAGCGATGGTGAGAAGGAATATGCCCTCACCGCCGGAGAACTGTATGCGGCATTGGCGCCGCTGCCCGGGCATAAGCTGCTGATCATTGATGCCTGCAACTCCGGTGCCCTGATTGACCGGGGGATGCCGGGCACTGGCCAGTGCTCCCTCTTTCTTGCCGGGGATTTTCACGTGCTGACCTCGGCGGGGGGGAGCGAACCCAGCTTCGTCTGGGAAACGGGTACAGGCAGCTATCGGGGCGGCAGCTATTTTGCCGATGCACTGCTCAATGGCATTGCGCCCTGGGGGCGCTATGGGGCTGACCAGAACCGGGATGGCATCATCACATTAAAGGAGCTTCACGCGTATCTGCTGGATCATTACGGCAGCTCCACTCCCCGGGTCTATCCGCTGAATGATGATCTGCCCGTTCTTTGCTATGACCAGAACCGCATGGCGGGGCAGGCACCTGCCATCGTGACCCAGGTGATGCTGGAGCAGCGGGTGCTCACACCCGCCCAGCGGGAGCTGGCCTTTTCCTATACGCTGCATATGCCGACACGGCTGGCCTATCAGCTTGTATACCACCGGGAAGAACAGTGGCAGTTCGCCGAAGCCCAGGTGTTCACCGGTGATCTGGATGACCGCATTCCCGGGCGCAAGGAAAAAAACCTGCTGTTGGACGGACAGCAGGGCGATGCCTCCGGCTATGTGCTGCTGATGATCATTGCCTATGATGAGGACAGCGCAACCCCTCAGGCTGAGGCCCTGTTGCTGGTGGAGCCGGCCAGGGGCAATCCGCAGCTGGCTGTGGAAGTGGGCACACTTACCTTTGCACCCCGGCAGGGACAGGAAATGCCCCTGATGCTGCGCCATGCCTTCCCTCTGCGGCTGACGGTGCATATTCTGGATGAGGCGAACAGGGTGGTTGCCACTTTACTTGGCGACCAGCCCACCCGGCCCGAGCACCTGCCGGGCGGCGGCAGCCAGCTTTATTGGGATGGACGGCTGCAGAACGGGCGGCCTGCTACGCCCGGCAGGTACAGAGCCCGGGTGAGCGCCATGCTGGACGGCCGGCGTTATACTGCTATCAGCAGCGCTTTTTTTCTGGAGTAAACGAATACCAGACGCATAGCCATTGGCAACATACGTCTGTGTATTACCACTCGATCCCCTCCCGGGCGCCCACCCCTTCCTGGAAGGGGTGCCGGGTGGCGGCAATGGTACTGATGTAGTCGGCCATCTCCACCAGGCGGCCCGCAGCGCCGCGCCCGGTGACAGCCACCTCCCCGTATTGAAGACCAGTTTGTACCAAGGAAACGGCCAGATCTTCGGGGATCAGGCGCTGGGACAGGGCCACACACAGCTCATCCAGCACGCACAGGTCGGGTTGCAGGCGGGCGATCTCTTCTTGCAGTTGCCGGGCACTCTGGGTTTGTTCCTTTTGCGTCAGGGCCAGGCCCTCCTCGTCCATCTGATAGGTGAACACCCGCATGGGGGCCATCTCAACGATGTGGGCGCCGGGCAGTTGCCGGAGGGCGGCCAGCTCGCCCGAGTTGGGCTGCTTCATGAACTGGGCAATCAGCACTTGCTTGCCGTGGCCCAGCATGCGCAGCGCCAGCCCCATGGCCGCTGATGTTTTTCCCTTGCCGTTGCCTGTGTAAATGTGCAGCTTGTGCTTTGCAGTGTTTTCCATGCCTGATTTCCTTTCCTGTGGACAAATACTGTTTCATGCCGTTATAATAAACTACTATTGACGAAAAGAGATGAAAGCGTATGAAGTGTCAGTTCTGCAACTCTGTTGACAGCCGCGTGGTGGATTCCCGCCCCACGGATGATGGTTCCAGCATCCGCAGGCGCCGGGAGTGCAGCAATTGCGGCAGGCGCTTCACCACCTATGAAAAGGTGGAGACTATTCAGCTCCTTGTTGTCAAGAAAGACCGCACCAGGGAGCTGTTTGACGCCGGTAAAATCCGCTCCGGTATCATCCACGCCTGTCACAAGAGGCCGGTAGCTGCCCAGGAGATTGACCGCATCGTGGCTCAGGTGGAGCAGTTTGCCTACAACAGCATGCAGCAGGAGATCACCACCCAGCAGATCGGCGAAATGGTGATGGAGGAGCTGCGCAAGCTGGATGAGGTGGCCTACATTCGCTTTGCCTCGGTATACCGCCAGTTCACCGATATTTCCACCTTCATGCATGAGCTGAAGCGTCTGATGAATGAGGACGCTGCTGTTCAGAGGGAAATCTGATCCAGGGACATTCCGAAGCCAGGCACAAAATTACGCATAAAATCCTGTACTTCAGGCAGATCAATGGCATAGATGCTGGTCTGTATAGCTGCCTGTGCCTCGCGGAACTCGTGGTTTCCCACCTTGGTTTCCTCCAGACATTTTACATAGGCGCAGATGCGGTCCGCCGCTTTGACCAGCCGCCAGGCATCGCTGCTGCGGTCGGGCTCGATCAGGGGCTGATACTCCGGCAGCAAATCCTCCGGCAGCATGGTGAGCAGCCGCCGCCGGGCAACCTGCTCAATTTTGTGGTATTCGCTTTTAATGGCCGGGTTGTTGTGCTTGACGGGGGTGGGCAGGTCGCCTGTCAGCACCTCGCTGGCGTCATGGTATAGCGCCAGCGCCATCACATGCTCAGGCTGGTAGCTGCGGCCATAGCGCCGGTTGCCCAGCACAGCCATGGCATGGGCAATCATGGCGCACTGCATGGCATGCTCCATGTCGTTTTCCGGCAGGGTGTTGCGCATCAGCCCCCAGCGGGTGATGAAACGCATGCGGGACAGGTAGGCGAAAAAATGAAACGCCATGGTTTTCCTTACTCCTGCGGGAGGGTGATCATCGTAGGCGCATGCCCGGTGGCGGGCAGGAAACGCTGAAAGAAATCATCAGTCTGCAGTTCCACGGTCAGGTGGTTGACGCAGGGATGGAACAGCAGCCGCTGCGGCTGCGTTATGACATCGTCCACCACCAACCGCACCTGATTTGCAGTGTCAAATATCAGCCCCAGGGGACTGACAGCACCGGGCAGCAAGCCCAGCATCTGGGGCAGCCTATCTTCGGGAGCGAAGCTCAGCCTGGAGACACCCAGCAGTTTGCTGACCACTGCCGTGCGGAAAGGCCGGTCATGCTGAAGCAGCATCAGGTAGAAGGCGGTCTGCTGACGGTTGCACAGGAACACATTTTTGCACATGGCGGCCTGTTGCCAGTCCACCCCTTCAATGTGCTGACAGGCCTCAATGGTCAGCATAGGCTCGTGGCGGTACAGGATATAGGGGATGGACAACTGCTGCAGATGCTGCAGCACCTCGTCACTTCTGTCCACGGTGCGTTCTCCTTGCATCGGCGATGTCTTTTTCCATGCCCTGGTCGCTGGGCTGGTAGTAACGAACTTCTTCAAACCCGTCAGGCAGGTAGCGCTGCTCCACCCAATGGCCCGGGAAGTCGTGGGGATACAGGTAGCCGCTGGTGTCGTTGATGCGCTCATGTCCCCCATAGTGGGCATCCCGCAGGTGTTCAGGCACAGCACCCAACTGACCGCGCTCTGCGTCGGCTTGGGCGGTTGCCATGGCCATCACCACGCTGTTGCTCTTGGGACTTTCGCAGATAAAGATGATGGCCTGGGTCAGGCTGAGGCGTGCCTCGGGCATCCCCACCAGCTCCAGGGCGTGGGCAGCAGTTACCGCCTGCACCATGGCCTGGGGATTGGCCAAGCCTACATCTTCGCTGGCATGGGCAATGAGTCGGCGGGCGATCAGCCGCGGATCGACCCCGGCGTAGAGCAGCCGGGCACACCACAACAGCGCCGCATCGCTGTCCGATCCCCGCAGGGACTTGCAGAAGGCAGACAGCATGTCGTAGTACAGACTGTCATCTACCTTGATGACGGGTTTTTGTATGCTGTCCTCCGCGATCTCCAGCGTGATATGGATCTGCCCACTCACTGTGGGCGTGGTGAGTGCCGCCAGTTCCAGCGCGTTCAACGCCATGCGCAAGTCGCCGGCTGCCGTGCGCACCCAGTGTTCCAGTGCGTCATCGTCCACCTGCACGTGCAGGTCGCCGAGGCCATCCACAGGGTCTTTCAGCGCCCGGGTCAGGGCCTGCCGCAGATCTTGGGCGGTCAGAGGCTGGAAGGCAAACAGCCGGCATCGGCTGACAATGGCCGGCGTCATGCTGATCATGGGGTTTTCTGTGGTGGAGCCAATGAAGCGGATTAGTCCTTCCTCAATGGCCGGCAAAATGCTGTCGGACTGGGCTTTATTCCAGCGGTGGCACTCATCAAGCAGCAGGTAGGTGGGCTGGCCGTACATCTTGCGGCGGTCGTCCGCAGCCTTCAACACCTCCCGCAGTTCGGTCACGCCGCTGGTCACAGCGTTCATGCGCACAAAGGCAGCCTTGGTCATCTGAGCAATGATATGGGCCAGGGTGGTTTTGCCACAGCCCGGGGGACCATAGAAAATGCTGCTGGTCAGCCGGTCGGCTTCAATGGCGCGGCGCAGCAGCCTGCCCGGCCCCACAATGTGCTGCTGGCCAACAAAATCGTCCAATGACCTGGGCCGCAGGCGGTCGGCCAGCGGCTGGTTTGCCTTTTCGTTGAAATCAAACAGGGTCATGTTACTCCTCACGCCGGATCAACAGGCTTTTCTGTCCCTCGCCCCAGCGCCAGTAGTGAGGCACCTGATGCAGCGCACACAGGATATGCAGCACTGCGATGCCGTAGTTTAAGTTGCCAAAGCCACTCCCGGACAGGCGCATGGTATTCCCCGCGTGGGAGAAGCGCCAGGGCTGGCCGTTGAGGGCGGAGGGGGCTGCCCGCACGGCCTCGGCCGCCTGGTAGGACCAGTTGGGCCAGGTGGCAGGGTCATCCAGGCAGAGGGCCTGCAAGGGTTTGCGCCTGCGGCGGCTGGCACCCTGGGGATCGGCGGGCTGGCCGTAGGGGATCACGGCGGCCACCCGCTCGCCCGGCTGCAGGGCAATTTGCACAGCGCTCCGGCGATAGGTGCCCTGAATCCAGCAGGTGCCCAGGCCCTGCGCCGTTGCCTCCAGCACCAGGGCTTCCCCGGCGATGCCGGCGTGGAGCAGGGCATGGGGCACCTCCGGCTGGATGATCAGGGCCATGTAATGGCTGGCATACTCCACACTTTCTATCAAGGGAAAAGCGCGGAAAAGCCGGGTGCTGTCGCACTCGGCCAGCTCCACCCGCAGGCCGGGAAGGGCCACCCGTCCCGCCGCATAATGCAGCGCGCTGAGCTGCTGGATGTCGGCAGCAGCCTGAAACTTGCGGCAACTAAAGCGAAGCGCGATGACTTCCTGCCAGCGCGCCAACTGCGCTGATGAAAAAAAGCCCTCCCAGGCACAGCCTGCCATGTTGTCCCCCTTACATTGCTGAGAGAAGTGTAGCACGGGCAAACACCGAAGGCAAGCTGTTGGGTTTACCTGCCATTGTGTGGAGGCATTTCCCGGCTTGATCAGGCAGTTTGATCGCTCCTGGTGGCCTTGCCCAGCACACCTAGGCTCTGCTCTTCCACAAACTGTGTGGTGTAAAGCTGCCAGTAGGCGCCACGCCGCGCCATCAACGCATCATGGGTGCCATCCTCTGCAATGCGGCCGTCCTCGATGACCAGAATACGGTCTGCACTGCGGATGGTGCTGAGCCGGTGGGCGATAATGAAGCTGGTGCGCCCCGCCAGCGTGCGCTCAATGGCGTGCTGGAT
>JAAZBR010000156.1 GCA_012513735.1 Clostridiales bacterium
AGAGACAGGCTGTTATCCCGCCGCTTCCGGTGGCGCAGCAGCTTCTTCTGCCAGGCCACATAGGGCAAAAGCAGCGCATGAAAGCGCTGCTCCAGCTCAGTAAAACCATAAGTCTGCGTATCATCCGCCCGCAGCGCACCCTGCACATCCGCATAGCTGACCCGCACTGTAACCGCCTGATACCCATCGGCCGCGCACAGCATGTAGGCGTAGCACTGGGCCTGGGCCAGGTGCTCGGGCAGGGGCTGGGGCGGCGGCGCGGCGCCGCACAGCTTGATCTCCTCAATCAAAGGAGGATCTGCCGTCAGGTCGCACAGGTCCGCCCGGCCGGTGACGCACAGGGAAATCCCCTGGACCTTGCCCTCCCAAAGGAGGGGCATCTCCCGCCGGGCCTCGCTCTGTTCCTGGCGGTGAAGGTGGGCCTGGCGGCCTTTCTCCATCAGCAAAGAAGACATGGGGGTGATATCGGGCGGGCAGAGGCTGAAAGCCACCAGGGCCCGCACCGACAAACACAGCGGCTCCATCAGCGCAGGCCCTCGTAGTCTACCCGCACCAGACACAGCCCCTGGGCAGGGGCCGTGGGGCCAAGCTGCAGCCGGTCTCCCGTATCAAAAGCGCGCAGGAAGGCGTCCTCCGGCAGCTTGCCGACGCCGATGCTCAGCAGCGTACCCGCGATGATGCGCACCATGTTGTATAGAAAGGCATCGCCGTGCACGGTCAGGCGGATCTCCTCCCCCTCACGGCGCAGCACCGCCTGGTCGATCTGCCGGATAGTGGTTTTGGCCGTGCCACCGGCAGCCTGAAAGGCCGCAAAATCATGCAGCCCCAGCAGATGCCGGGCAGCCCTTTCCATAGCATCCTCCCTGAGGGGCAGGGGCGCATGGGCGGTATAGTGACGCAGCAGCGCACTGGGCTGACGGCGGTTGTAAAAGCGGTACACATAGGTTTTGCCCCGGGCATCAAAGCGGGCGTGAAAGGCCCCGCCCACGGGCTGGCTGTCCACCACCCGGATGTCGTGGGGCAGCAGCGTATTGAGGGCAAAGGGCCACTTATCGTCCGGGATGCGGCTGGCGGTATCAAAATGGGCGCGCTGCCCCAGGGCATGCACCCCCGCGTCGGTGCGGCTGGCGCCGGTGACGCCCACGGCTTCACCTGTCAGCTTGTGCAGCGCCCGCTCCAGCTCCTGCTGGATACTGGGGCCGTTGAGCTGGCGCTGCCAGCCCGCGTAGGCAGTGCCGTCATACTCCAGCGTCAGCAGCATGCGCCTACACATAGCGCTTCATCAGCAACACCACAGCAAACAGCAGCACCATACTGCCCATGGCAAGCCAATCCCCCCGCCTGATCCTGAGCACATTCAGGCGCGTGCGGCCCTCTCCGCCCCGGTAGCAGCGGCTTTCCATGGCCATGGCCAGGTCCCCCGCGCGCCTAAAGGCGCTGACAAACAGCGGCACCAGCAGGGGGATCAGCGCCCGGGCCCGCTGGCGCAGGCTGCCCGTGGTAAAGTCCGCCCCGCGGGCAGACTGGGCCTTCATGATCTTGTCGGCTTCCTCGGCCAGGGTGGGAATAAAGCGCAGCGCAATAGTCATCATCATGGCCATCTCATGGGCAGGGAAGCGGATGATTTTAAGGGGCGAAGCCAGGCGCTCCAGCCCGTCGGTCAGGGTGACGGGCGCCGTGGTCAACGTCAGGATGCTGGAGCCGGTCACCAGAAAGATCAGACGCAGGGAGAAATGCACGGCATTGAGCAGCCCCTCCTGGGTGATGCGGATGAAGCCGACGCGAATCAGCTCGGTTTGCCCGGTGCCGAAAAACAGGTTGAGCACAAAGGTGAACACCAGCAGAATGCGCAGCGGTCGCAAGGCTTTCAGCATCATTTTGTAGGGCAGCCTGGCCAGGTGGCTGGCCAGCGCCAAGTAGGCGACGATGGGCACATAGCCCAGGGGCGAGCCCACCAGGAACACGCACACAATGAAGGCCATGGTTAGCAGAATCTTGACCCTCGGGTCCAGCCGGTGCACGGGGCTGTCCACCGGATAATACTGGCCCAGCGTGATGTCACGGAGCATCGGGCGCACCCCCCTTCAGGGCAGCCGCCAGGGCATCGGCCAGATCATCCAGCAAATAGCACTCGGGCAGTGCCAGCCCTTCCTTGGCCAGCATCCAGCGCAGCTTGCTGGCCTGGGGTACATCCAGCCCCATGGCGCCCAGGCGCTCCACCTGGCTAAACACCTCCCGGGGGGTGCCCACCATGTTCAAAGACCCCTTGGCCAGCACCGCCACGCGGGTAGCCAGGCGGGCCACATCATCCATGCTGTGGGAGATCATCACCACCGTGGTACCCCCCGCATGCAGGCGGGACACGTCGTTCAGCAAAAAGTCCCTGGCCCGGGGATCCAGGCCGGCGGTGGGCTCATCCAGCACCAGCACCCGGGGGCGCATGGCCAGCACGCCCGCCAGCGCCACCCGGCGCATCTGGCCGCCGGACAGTTCAAAGGGCGATTTTTCGGCGATCTCATCGTAGGGCAGGCCCAGCATGTCCATGGCCTCGCGGACCCGGTCGTCCACCTCCTGCTGGCTCAGCCCCATGTTGCGGGGGCCAAAGCCGATGTCCTTAGCCACCGTTTCTTCAAACAACTGATACTCGGGATACTGAAACACCAGGCCCACCTGAAAGCGCAGGGCGCGCTTGTTGTGATCCTTCCGGTTGATGTCCTGTCCATCCAGCAGCACCCGACCGCTGGTGGGCTGCAACAGGCCGTTCAGGTGCTGGGCCAGCGTGCTTTTGCCCGAACCTGTATGCCCAATCAGGGCCAGCAATTCGCCGTCTTCAATGGTCAAGTCGATCTCGTGCAGAGCGGTGGCCTGGAAGGGACTGCCCGCCTGGTAGGTGTGGCTGACCTTTTCAAGCGTGATGGGCAAGGCGCAGCACCTCCCTTTTCATCTCTTCAGCGGTCAGCACATCCGGGCGCACCGAAATACCTCGGGCCAGCAGCATTTGGGAAAGCCGTGTCATGGGCGGAACATCCAGGCGGTATTCCCGCACCCGATCCACCTGGCTGAATACCTCCCGGGGGGTGCCATCCATCACCAATTCACCCTTGTACATCACGGCCACGCGGCCGCAGCGGGCGGCCTCCTCCATGAAGTGGGTAATCCACACCACCGTGATGCCCTGCTCGCGGTTGAGGCGCTGCACGGTGTCAAATACCTCCTGGCGGCCGGAGGGGTCCAGCATGGCAGTGGCTTCATCCAGCACCAGCGCTTCCGGCTGCATAGCCAGAATGCCCGCGATGGCCACCCGCTGCTTCTGTCCGCCCGACAGCAGGTGGGGCGCCCGGCCGATAAACTCCGTCATGTTGACAGCGGACAGCGC
>JAAZBR010000157.1 GCA_012513735.1 Clostridiales bacterium
TGGACAAGATTCTGGGGCTGGAATACGGCGCCGATGATTATATGACCAAGCCCTTCAATATCCTGGAGGTCAAGGCCCGAATCAAGACCATTCTGCGCCGTGTGCAACCCGCCGGCGGGCAGGAGGATCTGCGCGTTATCAAAGTGCGCGATCTGGAGGTCAACATCGCCAACCGCTCTGTCACCCTGCGGGGCAAGGATGTGCGGCTGACCGCCAAGGAGTTTGACCTGCTGCAGCTTTTCATCAACCACCGCGGCCGGGTGTTCAGCCGGGATGAGATGTTGGACGCGGTCTGGAAGAACGACTACTCAGGCGACGCACGTACAGTGGACGTGCACATTCGCCGCCTGCGTGAAAAAATAGAGCAAAACTCCACCCAGCCGGAGTTTATCATCACCAAATGGGGAGTGGGGTACTATTTCACGGACCGGGATGATTAAGCCTTTCGCCGGCATACGCTGGCGGGTGCTGCTTGCCTTTCTGCTGATCATTGGCCTTTCTTTCCTGGTGATGGCAGGCACGCTGACCAATATGCTGGGCAGATACCTGTTTGAACAGCGCATTCGCGCCGACCGGGCCAGCCTTGAGAAATGGGCAGTGCAGGCGGCGCCTTTTTTGTATGTGGGGGATATGGATGCGCTGTCCCAAACCGTGGCCAAGGCAGCGGAGGAGCTGTCCGGCCGTGTCTTGCTGCTGGACGCCGACGGCAAGGTGCAGCTGGACAGCTTTCACCAGGTCTATGGCGCGCGGCTGCAGTATCCTCAGGTGGTCAGCATCCTGCTGTCCGGCCAGACAGCCGATTATGGCGTACATTCCCTGCAAAGTGGAGAGGCTGCCAACCTGGATAGCATGCTTCCCTTCAGCGGCGGGGATGAATGGGTCAGCTATAGTACCGCCGGGTTGATTCATTCCTCCCGGGTCATCGGTGTGCTGTTGCTGGTGTCCTCTGTGGCCGAAATGATGCAGAACCTGTACACCCTGCAGGACAACATGCTGCTGATCTTCGTGGTGGTGGCGGCTGTTGCCATTCTGGCGGGCATGGTGTTTTCCAGCGTACTCACCAAGCCCATCATGGCCATGACCGATGTGATTCGCCGCATGTCCAAGGGGGATTTTGCTGCGCGGGTGCAGGAAAAGGGCTCCGGTGAGCTGAAGCACCTGGCGGCAGCCTTCAACAGCATGTCGGAAAAGCTGGAAACCCTGGATCAGTCGCGTAATGAGTTTGTATCCAACGCCAGCCACGAGCTGAAGACGCCGCTGGCTACCATGAAGATACTGATCGAATCGTTGATCTATCAACCGGATATGCCCGGGGAGCTGCGCAGCGAGTTTTTAACCGATATCAACGCCGAGATCAATCGCCTCAGCACCATCGTGTCTGATCTGCTGACGCTGGTGCAGGCCGATTCCCACAACATGAAGCTGCAGCGGGAGAAGCTGAGTTTGGGGGCCCTGATGAAGGAGGGCGTGCATCGGCTGCAGCCCATGGCAGATGCCAAACAGCAGGTGATCACCTTGTCGCTGCAGGACAGCGGGGACATGTATGCGGACAAATCCAAGCTGCGGCAGGTGGTGTATAATCTGCTGGAGAATGCCGTCAAGTATACCCAGGAAGGCGGAACGATTCAGTTGACGCTGCAGCGGGCCGGACGGGATGTGATGATGACTGTGCAGGACAATGGACCGGGTATCCGGGCCGATAGCCTGCCCCATGTGTTTGACCGCTTCTACCGTGTTGACAAGGCCCGCAGCCGCGACAGCGGGGGCACAGGCCTGGGTCTATCCATTGTGCACCAGATTGTTACGCTCCATGGCGGCAGCATCCGCGCGGAAAGTGAAGAAGGAAAAGGCACGGCGTTTATTGTGGAGCTGCCCCTTCACAAAGGTTGATACGTTGCTGTTTTATATGAATATTAGCGGGCAATCAACTCCGGGTTGCGCAGGAACTCACCCGGCAGGTACACGGCCCCCGCGAAGGTGTCGGGTTGTCCTCCTTCGATGAAGAAACGCACTCGGCTGGTGGAGGGGCTTTCACACAGGGTGTTCACAATGGCATACACCATCAGCCGTTCCTGCTGTGGGGTCATCCCCACGGCGCGGTCCAGCAGTTCCTGAGAAAAGTTGATCAGCGCTGTATCTCCTTCCCGGGCCACCGCAATCAATGCCTCCTGGTCGATGCCGGAAGGAAAGACAGGCGACGTGCTCTGGATGCTGTCATATACCTGGGGACCCTCCATCAGCTGCCCCAGCAGGTAGCGCATGCTGTGTGCTAACGCATGGGGCACAGGGCGGCGCACCCGCACCAGGCTTTGGGCCGCATTGGTCAGATAGAGCGTACAGTCTGTCAGCAGGAAGCTGGAGAAGTCTGCCCGGCGCAATACGCCGCCGGAGAAGAAGATCTGTTCTCCCGCACCGTCATAGATGCCGCTGGGCACAATGGCCTCGATGTGCTCATTGCCAATTTGCACCGCCAGGCCCTGGAGACCGGGCAGGAAGGTACATAACGTGTAGGTGAGGGAGGCCAGCATGATGCTGCGGGGGATACCGGCCTGAATCAGCGCCTGATTGGTTGTTTCCAGAAATTGCAGGTGTGCCACGCGGCCCAGGCCGTTGGCCGAATCGACCACCTGAGGCGCTGCGGCAAGCAGACCCACCAGGTTGGGCATGACGGGCAGGCGGGGCAGCGTCTGGGCGCCGGCGCTCAGCGCCTCCAGCAGGCTGATGACCATCTGCTGCTGGCTTTGCCCGGGGAAGGATACAGCCCGGGCCTCGGTGAGCACGCCGCGCCCCGAGGGGGCTGGAAAGTACAGGGCGCACAGGCTGGAGAAACGCTGGGATTCGGGCGATTCCGACTGAAAGCGCGCCGCGTAGCTGTTCCACAGGGCGGGAGCATCCTCGTTGCGGGTCTCTTCCATCAGGCCCATGGGCAGCAGCCCGGCCTCGTCCACCCCAGGCTCAGTCCCGTCCACCAGCACGCTGATATAATGGATGTCACCCCACTGCACCAGCGTGTTGGCAATGGCCCGGCGCAGGGTAAACAGGTTTTGGCGGCTCAAAAGCCGGGCATTCGTGCTGAGGTGGATGGTGACCACGTCCCCCGAGAGCTCCACCCCCCAGCCGGGCTGAAGCTGCAGCGATGCCTCCGGAAACAGGGGCTTGGCCTGCTCATTGCCCGCGAAGCTGAGCAGCTTGGTCAACGTAGCTTCTGCGGGATGTCTGTCAGGAGGCAGCAGCAAGCGCTCCTGCACCATGATAAGCTGTCCGTTCTCCTGGCTGGGCAGGCAGAGCTGCACGGTCTGCGCATAATCCTGGGTGCTGTCTTCGCTGGGGGCGGGATAGCGCGGGTCGGGCGGAGGCAAGCTGGGTGCGCTGCGAGGCGTCGTGGGCACCGAGCCGCCGGTGCACCCGGCCAGCATCAGGGTAGCCAAGCATAATGCGATGAAACGCAGCCGCTTACTCATTGGTCAACCCCGTCAGCCGTAGGGCCGATTGGAAGGGAATCAGATACACCCCGTCTACTAGCAGCAGTTTCACCGGCTTGGCGCTGATATCAAAGCGTACGCCATTCTTCTGCCGGGCGCTATAGCTGACGCTGACCACGGCGCTTTGTCCGTCCAGGGCGATGGTGCCCGGCGTCACCGTCCACTCCAGCAATTGGCTGGCGTTTTGCAACCGCTGCGTCAGCTCATACTCGGAGGGTAAAATGCTGTCTGCCTGCAGGCTGCCGCCAATCAGCTGGGTGGCTCGGCTCCATTCCTGCCTTTGCCACGCATCCAGAAACTGGCTGACGGCGGCCTGGGGCGTCAGGATTAGCTCGTCCTGCCGTACCAAGGGGTCGGGCAGCAGGTCGTTGTTCAGCAGGTAGTAGCGATTGGATAGCCGCATGGAAGTGCTGACATAGGTCTCTCCCCGCACCAGCACCTGCACGGAAGAATAGCGCCCGCTCTCCGTCAGGGTATTGACCAGGCCGGCCATGGCCAGCCTGCGCCGCTGCTGTCCCAGGCCTGCACGATAATCGGGGCTGTCAATCAGTGCCTCATCCGCATAGCGGCCCATCAGCGCTTCACTGAAGGTGACGAACAGGCGGTCCCCCTCCGGCACTACGCTCAATACCTGGGTGCCCGGCGGGAACAAAGGGACCAGGTGGGGGGACAGGCTGCCCGGTCCATCCAGCAGCGCCTGCACCACGCTGAGCTCGGCCGAGGCCGCCCGGGGAACAGATACCTCACGCATCTCGCGTCCTAGCAGCAAGGTGTTGCGATAGCCAAAGTACAGCGTATAGGGTACCAATACCGTTTCGCTGCGCCGGGTGTAGGGGCTGAGCATTTCATCCGGGGGGATTGCCGGTGCCTGCTCGGCAACTGCCAGCAGGGGCAGAAGGCAGCACAAAAAAGCCAGGCACACCATGGTTTGCCTGTGCAACAATGCCCTGCTTATTCTACGTTTCATTTAGCCCCGGATCCTTTCCGATGCACCAGCCCCGCAGTTTGTTGGCCGTGCGCTCCAGCGCATCCCGGCTGTTGCCCCAGGGGGCTTCGGCATTGCGATAGTCAAACTTGCGGGTGAACCAATTCAGCTCTTCTTCCAGCCGTTCAAGATTTTCCTGCAGCAGCTTAGCCGCCTGCCGGCAGAATTCTTCCTTTTGCTGTCCGGACAGCACCTCGCCTGATAGAGCCAGCAGCGTGCCCGTATCCACCAGGCACAGCCCTTTGCTGTGGGCAAACAGGTCCCGAAAACGTTGATCGGTTTTCCATAAGTGAAGCAGGGCGTGGCCATATTGGTCCATGGTCATGTGCAGGTGATCGCACATCACACAGCCCTGGGCCAGCGCCAGGACGCCGTTTTCCGGCGGTGCTTCCCGTCCGTTCCGTCCGCTCAGCCGGGCCAGCAGCCCGGGGGAAGGGGTCGGCGCTGTCTGGCTGAGGGCATCGGGCAACCGCTTGCGCAGCTCCTGCAGGTGAGACAGCATCATCAGCGCATGCCCCAAGCGGTTCTGCCTGTCAAACAGCATGCGCTGGTGGGAGGGGCAGAACCCCTTTTCATTGACGCGGATGCGGGTATCAGGTTCCATTACCGAGGCGCCCAGGTACCGGTCGGCCATCTGGTGCTCGGTTTTGCGCCGAAGCAGGCAAAGGGGACATTCATCCCCTGCTTTCAGGACATCCCACAGGGCGATGGTATCAATGTGATAGCGCATGTCTCAGCCTACCGGCCCCGGGAAGGCGCGTGGCAGGTGCTGCATGGCTGCAGCTTGGCAAATTCAGGGTCGTTCAACTGGCTAAACAGCATCATGCCCTGCAGCGGCAGATAGCTGGGATGCAGGCTCTTGCACTCCCGATCCACATGGTAATAGGCGCCGCCCTCCGGATTATAGTAGAGCTGCAGGCTGGGGGAACTGGTGACCAGCGGCGCCACCGTCACCACGGGCACTGCGGCGGCGGAGGGATCCTCCACCCGCTGCTGGCTGGTGAGGGAATTAGGATCCACGTACCACACATCATTGATGCGCATCATCAGCACCTGCATATTGTACTGAAGGGGCGGATCGCCGTTGTTTTTGCTGATGGTGACCAGCATCTGCACGGTGCGGCTGTTGTCGGCGTCAGAGCCGGATACGCCGGTAAACTCAAAGTTGATGGGCGAGCGGTTGGCGCGGATCTGGAACATGGCCTGCTTGGGATCCTTCTGCTGGCTGACCCAGCTTGGCAGCGACAGATCCACCATACCCTGGTAGTCCACAATGGTCCAGGCCTGCATGAAGCTTTGCAGGCGCTGCTGCGCCGCCGAGGCTGAGCCGGGGTGCTCGGTGGCGGCAGGCTGGTTCTGGGTCTCCTGTTCGGCCATCACCACCATGCTGGCGGAGGAATCACGGGAAAAAATGCTGGCCAGGTCTCCCTGCTGGGAGTTGAGCGTGGAATCCTGGGGAGGCGGTGCGGCGGCGGGCGCACTGAACCATACCGCTACCAGCGCCACCAGAATCATGGCGATGTGGATAAAGCTCAGCGTGAGGCGCGCGTTGGGTACAAAGGCACTCATCAGCCACATCAGCAGGAGGCATCCGGCGGAAACGGCCGCAAAGGCAATGTACAGGTTGACATTGCGTACCAGCAGTGCCACCACAAACAGCAAGGGCAATACGATGGTCAGCAGCACCTGCAGCAGCGAGAAGCTGCGCGGCGCCATGGCCGCATCCTGATAGTCCCCCACCTTGCGGGGAGGCTGGGGTGCGCGGCTTCTTTTGGGGGCGCGCTTCATGTTTTGCAGCGGGGCGCTGGAATATCTGGAACGGCTGTCGCTCATGATGGTTTCCTTTCCAATGGTCGGGGATAGCAAAGAAAACTATCCAAGCTTAGTATATCATATTGTAACAGATTGTAAATGGAAAAGACGCAATTGTGACAATGTGAGCGGCCGTTTACTCCCCGTGGACGATCACATTCTGACGGCCAAAGGCATCGGCCAGCGCCTGCACATCGCGCGCTGTACGCTGGGCGGCGGTGATCTCCTTCTGTTGTGTTCCCTCCACCAGCGCCTCAAAGCGCGCAGGTTGCCCCCCGATCTGGGTGAGAAGCTGCTCAATCATGGTGCGGCGGCTATCCGCCATTACAAAGCTGGTGTAGTAACCGTTTTCCGCCGGGAACATCAGCCGATAGCACCCGTCTTGGAAACCGCCGAACCGGGCGCCGGTCATGATGCTGTAAACCGAGGGCAGTTCCTTTTTGGCTCGCTCCAGCATACTGTTCCAAATCTGCTTGGGCGTCATACCGGAGGAGAAAGGGGCATCCGGCCCTTCATCAGGTACTATAGCGTCTGCAGGAGGGGCAGCAGCTTCGGCTGCGCCAGGGGGTGTGCTTTCAGGGCCAGGATCCGCAGCTTGCGCCGGTACTGTTTCCTGTTCGGGGGAATTGGTCAGGGCTGCCTGCTCAGGTTCTGCGGGGAGCTCGGTTACAATTGCCTGAATATCTGCGTTAGCTTCCGGTGTATTCTTTTCTGACGGAGGGTCTTGCTCCGCTAGCCTTGCGGACGCTGCTCTAGGCGATACGGCGTGAGGGATGCTGCTTTCGCTTTGTAGGGTTTGCAACTGAAGCTCCAACTGGGCAACACGGGCCTGCATGGCCAGGGAGCCGTCGCTCTCTCGGGGGTGGCAGATGGTCAGCGCATAGACCTCCAGCACCGTGCGCTGCTGGGCAGCCCAGCGCAGGACGCCCTCGGCCTGCACACTGCGCTCCAGCATCCAGGTTAACTGCTCCAGGGCAGCGTTTGCTGCCTGATCGCGGTAGCGCTTCTGGTTTTCCTTGGTGGCAAGGCGGCTGTCAATGTCCAGTTTGGCTGCGATCAGGCTGCGCAGGTGCTGGGACAAATCCTTCAAAAACACCTGAATATCCTTACCGGTACGCATCAGTTGATCGATTTGATGAATGGCCGAGGCTGCATCCCGATGAAGAAGGGCGGCTATGAAATCAAACAGGAACCCTCGATCTACAGCGCCCAACGCTTCCCGCACCCGCTCCTCGGTCAGGTCTCCCTTTTCGGGCAGGCACATGTCCATCAGACTCCAGGCATCCCGCATGCTGCCTTCAGCCGCGCTGGCAATCAGGGCCAGCGCCTCCGGCTGGGCTGTCAGGCCGGGACGCAGGGCGACTTTTAATCGTTCCACAATATCCTTCTCGCCGATGCGGCCAAATTCAAAACGCTGGCAGCGGGACAAAATGGTAGCCGGTATCTTCTGGGGCTCCGTGGTGGCCAGGATGAACACCATGTGACTGGGAGGTTCCTCCAGCGTCTTCAGGAGCGCATTAAAGGCGGCGTTGGACAGCATGTGCACCTCGTCGATGATGTACACTTTGTTGCGCACAAATTGGGGCGGGTAGCTGACCTTTTCCAGCATATCCCGGATCTCTTCCACCCGGCTGTTGGAGGCGGCGTCCATCTCGAAAACATCCAGCGTGGTACCGCTTTGCAGGGATATGCAGGCCTCGCACTCCAGGCAGGGATTACCATCCTGAAGGTTCTGACAGTTGATGGCCATGGACAGGATGCGGGCCGCGCTGGTTTTGCCGGTGCCGCGGCTGCCACTAAACAGATAGGCGTGAGAAAAATGCCCGGTGCGCGCTTGCTGGCGCAGGGTGCGCACCACATGATCCTGACCCACCATCTCTGAAAAGGTACGTACGCGCCACGTGCGGTATAAGCTCTGGTACATGATACCCCCTACAGTTCGTCGTTGCCGGCCAGCTTGCCAAACCCTTCACCCAGGGTTTCGTGAGTGTCTGTGATAAATACAAAGGCGTTCGGGTCCTCCTGGTTCACCAGCGCCTTAACCTGTATCAACTCCGTTCGGCCCACCACGCACAGCAGCAGATCCACCTGCTTGTTGCTGTAGGCGCCTGTGCCCTTTAACTTGGTGACGCCGCGACCCACCTCCTGAAGCAACCGCTGAACGATGGTGTCGCTGCAAGTTGTGATGATGTAGCAGGCTTTGTCCGTACCCAACCCCGCGAGCACGGTGTCCAGCACCTTGGTGATGATGAACACGCTGATCATGGAGTACATGGCATGGCTGCTGCTCATGGTAAAGCCTGCCAGCAGAATGACTGCGATGTCAAAGACCAGAAGAAACACACCCATGGAGAGGGAAGAAAACCTGCGGTGCACCAGGCGAGCCAGCAGATCGGTGCCGCCGGTTGTGGCGCCACCCCGCAAAATCAGGCCTAGGCCCACCCCCAGCAGCACCCCCCCGAACACACTGGCCAGCAGGGGATCGCTGGTCACCGGGTCCAGGCGGAACAGGTCGATCAGCAATGAAAACAGCACGGTGGCAACCAGCGTGCGGAAGGCAAACATGCCCCCCATGCGGCGATAACCCAGAATAAACAACGGCACGTTCATCACCAGGCTGCTGATGCCTACCGGCAGGCCAAAGGCATAGTGCAGTACCGTCGCGATGCCGGTCAAACCTCCCGGTGCGATGCCGTTGGGCACCAGGTATAACGGATAGGCGATGGCGCCAATCATACAGCCGGCAACGATCAACACCGCATGCCGGATCCATCCCCACTGCTGACGCTCGTTATCCTGTGTCTGCCCCTGCATGCACCCTCCCGCGCACCCTTTGGGCAGCGCATATTTGATGCTTGAATTATAGCATAGGCATGACACAAAGGAAAATTGTCCCCGCAATTTCGCATACCCGGACGGTACAGGCAGGAGTGCGGCGGTTTTTTGTGGTATACTATCTATAGGGCATCTCTAAAAACCTCATGCAATATTCGCCCAAATATGATATAATATACCTATGAAACAGATAAATTTTTTTGCCGAAGATAATCGCCTTGACAGGCTCAGTAAAATGGGTGACCCA
>JAAZBR010000020.1 GCA_012513735.1 Clostridiales bacterium
AACAGCACGCTCATCAGCGTGCTTTTGCCGGCACCGTTCTCCCCAGCAGGGCGTGGATCTCGCCACGCCTGAGGCAAAGGGTCACATCGTCGTTGGCCCTGACCCCCGGGAAATCCTTGGTGATATTCAGCATCTCAATGACATATTCGCTCATGGACACCCCTTGTTTTGGGAAGGCCCGCCTCTGGGGGCGGGCGCAAGGAAAAGAGGGGCTGTCAACGCTGACAGCCCGAGCATACGATTAGTTCTGGTAGTCGACGGTGGTCACTTCCACGGCGGGATGTGCCTCGATGTCGGGGGATACAACCACGCTGCCGTCCTTCAGCTTGGCGTACAGCGCATTGTACTCGTCCACAGTGTACTTGGTGAAGCGCCAACTGGCTTCGTCGGTGGGCAGACCAATACCATCATCAACCGCACCCAAAGTAACCACAGCACCCTGCATGTCTTCAGGCAGCTTTACATTGTTCTCATAAATCCTGGCCAAAGCCTTTGAAATGGTGAATGCCATTCTCTTCATGGCGGAAGTGATAATCAATTCGCTCTCGGCGCCCTGGTTATTGTCAACGCCAATCAGCTTGCCGTGGCCGGATTCCTCGGCTGCAGCCAGGGCAGACAGATAGATGCCGCCACCGCAGGAAAACACAACTTCGGTGCCATCGGTATACCAGGCATTCATCTTGGTCTTGATGTCGTCATTAGGAGTAAAAGCATCCGCATACCAGTACTTGATTTCGGGCTTCACACCTAGTTCCTTGGCAGCGGCATCAGCACCCTGCACGAAGCCGTAGCCAAAGCGCACCACCGCGGGCACGGCCATGCCGCCCAGGAAGCCCAGTTTGGTGTAGCCTTCCTTGACGATGGCGTAGCCGGCCAGATAACCAGACTGTTCTTCCTGATAAAGCAAGGAATAAGTATTCTTGCCTACTTCGCCGGCAGGAGCAGTATCAACCAAGATAAAACTGACATCGGGATATTCATTCTGCACAACGGCAGCTGCATCCGCAAATAGATAGCCGGGTAGCACAACTACCTTGGCCCCCTTGCTGATAGCAGCCTTGATGCTCTCCACGCGCGCATCGTTAGAATCTTCGGATGGACGGTAGTAGGCATAACTGACATTGTTGTTAGTGGCATAATCGAGCACGCCTTCCCAGGCAGACTGGTTAAAGGACTTGTCGTCAATGTTGCCGACGTCGGTCACCAGAGCGATTTCGTAGGTTTCGGCGGCAAGCGCGCCGAAGGGCAGGGCAAGAGCCAGAACCATCAGCAGGGCAAGAAGTTTCTTCATGGGTTTCCTCCTATTTGTTATTGAGTGGGATAGCCTATTGCGTAGCTTCATTATAGCAAAGCAGGCGTATCAGTTCAAGAGCGGGATACCCGTATTTGGGAATCCCCGTATCTACAGCTCACAATAGATCTTACGCACCCAAACTAAGCGAACAAAACGCTGAAGAATAGATAAATTGTTCGGAAATCAGATTGACAGCCCCCAGAGGGGCGGCTATACTGAACATGCCGGTGGTGTTCGCCGGGCGCAGCAATACAGTGGACAGTTTTGGTTTTCGAGGCTGTCTCTTTTGTTTTTCAGGGGGCGCGGGCCGCCTCCACAAGGAGGATTCACATGAAGAAGGTAGCCATTGTGATGGGCAGCGCCAACGACCGGGAGGTGGCCGCTCCTGCCGCCCGGCAGTTGGAGGCCTTGGGTATCCCTTATGTACAGCGGGTGCTGTCTGCCCACCGCACACCGATGGAGGCACGGGACTTTGCCCTCTCCCTGGAGGCGGATGGCTTTGGCGCCGTGATTGCCTTTGCCGGCATGGCAGCTCACCTGGCAGGTGCGCTGGCGGCCAATACGGTGCTGCCGGTGATCGGCGTGCCGGTGGCCTCCGGCCATTTCAACGGGCTGGATGCTTTGCTGGCCACCGTCCAGATGCCGGGCGGTATCCCGGTGGCCACGGTGGCCGTGAATGGCGCCAAAAACGCTGCCATTCTGGCGGCCCAGATGCTGGCGATTGAGGATGACGATCTGCGTCGGTCGTTGATGGAAGAACGGGAGCGCATGCACCGGGATGTGCTGCGGGCTGACCAGGAACTGAACAAATAAGAGGAGGCTGCAAGCAAATGGACGCACGGGAACTGCTGTACGAGGGCAAGGCCAAGAAGGTCTACAAAACGGATGATCCCCAGCAACTGCTGGTTTCCTACAAGGACGATGCTACCGCCTTCAACGGCCTCAAAAAAGGCAGCATACAGGGCAAGGGATCGGTCAACAACCGCATGACCAATTTTCTGATGCAGAAGTTAGAGCAGCAGGGCATCCCCACCCATTTTGTCCGTCAGCTCAGCGATACCGACACGCTGGTCAAGCGGGTTTCCATTGTGCCGCTGGAGGTGATCGTGCGCAACATTGCCGCCGGCTCCCTGTCCAAGCGGCTGGGTCTGCCCGAGGGCACCCCTCTTCAGCAGACCGTGCTGGAATACTGTTACAAGGATGATGCCCTGGGCGATCCCATGGTGAACGAATACCATATCGCGGCCATGGGCTGGGCCAGCGACGAGGAGATGCGCACCATCGCCGACTATGCCCTGCGCATCAACGACTTTTTGTGTAGCCATCTGAAGGGCGTCAACGTGGACCTGATCGACTTCAAGCTGGAGTTTGGGCGCCTGCCCGACGGCACCATCATACTGGCCGATGAGATCAGCCCGGACACCTGCCGCTTCTGGGATTCCACCACCCATGAAAAGCTGGACAAGGATCGCTTCCGCCGGGATATGGGCGGCGTGGAGGGCGCCTACCAGGAGATGATGAAGCGCCTGCTGGGCGCCTGAATGATGAAACAACAGCGTATGGACAAGCTGCGGGAAGAATGCGGAGTCTTCGGCATCTTCCGCAACAACGGCGACAGCGTGGTGCCCGAGACCTACCATGCCCTCTATGCCCTGCAACACAGGGGGCAGCAGGGTTGCGGCATTGCCGTCAACCGGGATGGCGTGCTGTCCTGCTACAAGGACCTGGGCCTGGTCAACGAGGTGTTTACCCAGGACGTGCTGCATAAAATGGAGGAGGGCTCCATCGCCGTCGGCCACTGCCGCTATGGCACCACCGGCACCAACAGGCGCAGCAACGTGCAGCCCATGCTGATCAACCACCTGAAGGGCCAGATGGCGCTGTGCCACAACGGCAACCTGACCAACGCCTATGAGCTGCGGGAGGAGCTGGAATCCGCCGGCGCTATCTTTCACACCACCTCCGACAGCGAGGTCATCGCCTATGTCATCACTGCGGAGCGGCTGAAAAGCCCCTCCATTGAGCATGCCGTGCAAAGCGCCATGCAGCGATTGGAGGGCGCCTACTCTCTGGTGATCATGAGCGCCACCAAGCTGCTGGCCGCCCGGGATCCCCACGGCTTTCGCCCGCTGTGCATGGGCAGCCTCAACGGGGATACGGTGTTTGCCAGCGAATCCTGTGCGCTGGATGCCATTGGCGCCCACTTTATCAGGGATGTGGAGCCGGGGGAGGTTATCCGCGTCACCAAGTCGGGTATTGAGAGCTGGAAGATGGAGAAGCGTCCTCCCAGCGCCATGTGTGTGTTTGAATTTATGTACTTTGCCCGGCCCGATTCGGTGATCGAGGGGGCCAGCGTGCACGAGGCGCGTTTACGGGCCGGCACCTACCTGGCGCTGGAACATCCGGTGGATGCGGATATCGTGGTGGGCGTGCCGGATTCCGGCATCGACGCTGCCCTGGGCTTTTCCCGGCAGAGCGGCATTCCCTATGGCGTGGGTTTTATTAAAAACCGCTACATTGGCCGTACCTTTATTTTGCCCAGCCAGCGCCAGCGGGCGGACCAGGTGCGCATCAAGCTGAATGTGCTCAAGGCCACCGTGCGGGGCAAGCGTGTGGTGCTGGTGGATGACAGCATTGTCAGGGGCACCACGGCGGGGCGCATTGTGCGTTTGCTTCGGGAGGCGGGGGCGCGGGAGGTGCACATGCGGCTCAGCTCGCCACCCTTCATTGCGCCCTGTTACTTCGGCACCGACATTGATTCTGTTGATTCCCTGATTGCCCACAAGCACTCAATTGAAGAAATACGGCAGATCGTGGGTGCAGACACGTTGGGCTACCTGTCCATCGGCGCCTGCGATAACCTGGCGGCCGGCGCCAAGTGCGGTTTCTGCAAGGGCTGTTTTACAGGCCAGTACCCGGCCAGCATACCCGCCGTCAGTGGCAAGAGGAAGTATGAACGCTACCTGAGTGCCCGTGACATGGGAGAGGAGAGCGCATGAAATCCAACAGCGAGCATTACCGCCAGGCAGGCGTAGACATCAACGCGGGCTACCGTGCAGTGGAATTGATGAAGGAGTCGGTGGCCCGCACCATGATCCCGGGCGTGGTCAGCGGCCTGGGGGGCTTCGGCGGCCTGTTCATGCCCGACCTCAGCGGTATGAAAAATCCCGTGCTGGTCAGCGGCACCGACGGCGTGGGCACCAAGCTGAAGCTGGCTTTTCAGATGGACCGGCATGACACCATCGGTATCGATTGTGTAGCCATGTGCGTCAACGACGTGCTGTGCTGCGGGGCCAAGCCCCTGTTTTTTCTGGACTATGTGGCCGTGGGTAAAAACGTGCCCGAGCGGGTGGCCGCCATTGTGTCCGGTGTGGCAGAGGGCTGTGTCCGGGCGGGCTGTGCGCTCATCGGCGGCGAAACGGCCGAGATGCCCGGTTTCTATGCCGAGGACGAATACGACTTGGCCGGCTTTTGTGTGGGTATTGTAGATCAGGAGAAGATCATCGACAACAGCTGCATCCGGGCGGGGGATGTGCTGATTGCCCTTCCCTCCAGCGGCGTGCACTCCAACGGGTTCTCTTTGGTGCGCAAGGCGCTGAATACCGAAAATCGCGACCTGCGGGCGCCTGTTGCGGCGCTGGATGGCCAGGGCCTGGGGGAGGCGCTGCTGGCTCCCACCCGCATCTATGTTAAGCCCATGCTGCAGCTGATGGCCCAGGTGAACGTCAAGGGGGTTAGCCACATCACAGGCGGCGGCTTCTACGAAAACATTCCCCGCAGCCTGCCCGGGGGCATGGGCGCGTTTGTTGAGCGCAAGGCCCTGCGCACCCCCCCGCTATTCCATCTGATCGCCCGGGAGGGGGATATCCCCACGGAAGAGATGTTCAGTACCTTCAACATGGGGGTGGGCATGAGCGTCATCGTGGCAGCTCCTGAGGCAGACCGCGCCCTGCACCTGCTGCAGCAGGCGGGCGAGGCGGCCTACATCATGGGGGAGGTGCGGCAAAGCGATACCCCCCTGACGCTGTGTTAAAACAGGTGCGCATCGGGGTGCTGGTCAGCGGCGGCGGCAGCAACCTGCAGGCGCTGATTGACGCCCAGCAGGCGGGCAAGCTGCCCGACGGTCAGTTGGCGCTGGTATTAAGCGACAGGCCGGGCATCCGCGCCCTGGAGCGTGCCCGGGAGGCCGGCATCCCCGCCCTTGCCTTTGACCGCAAGGCGGAAGGCGCTCAGGCGGTGGAACAGCGCATGCTGGAAGCGCTGGAGCAGCAGCACATCCAGGTAGTGGTATTGGCCGGATTTCTCATGATCCTGAGCCCAATCTTTATCCGGAAATATGCAGGCCGCATCCTCAACGTGCACCCCTCTTTGCTGCCTGCCTTTGGCGGCAAGGGCTTCTATGGCCTCAAGGTGCACCAGGCTGCGCTGGAGCGCGGCGTGCAGGTGACCGGTGCCACCGTGCACCTGGTCAACGAGATCCCTGACGGCGGACGGATTTTGCTGCAGCAGCCGGTGCGGGTGCGCCGGGGCGATACCGCCGAGACGCTGCAGCGCCGGGTGATGGAGCAGGCGGAGTGGAAACTGCTGCCCCGCGCCACACAGATGCTGTGCCGCCGCATCATCAAGGAGGAACACCATGGATAACCTGCCCGATCTTCTGAAGCAGAATCCTTACCCTGGCCGTGGACTTGCCTTGGGCATGACGCCCGATGGTGGGCGTATGGTGGCTGTGTACTTTATCATGGGTCGCAGCCGGAATTCTCGCAACCGCGTTTTTGTGGAGGAGGGCCAAAGCCTGCGCATCGAGCCCTTTGATCCGGCGCTGGTCAGTGATCCCAGCCTGATCATCTACCATCCGATTCGGGCGCTGGGCCAGTGGCTGATCGTCACCAACGGGGATCAGACCGACACTGTCTACAATGCCTTGGCAAATGGCGGTAGCTTTGAAAGCGGCCTGCGTACCCGCACCTTTGAGCCGGATGCGCCCAACTGGACGCCCCGCATCAGCGGCCTCATGAATCTTCAGGACGGGGCGTGCCGCTTGTCCATCCTGAAGGCCCAGGACGAGCAGGGCACCCGGTGTCAGCGCCACTTCTTTGAATATGAGGCCTGCCCTGGTCAGGGACATTTCCTCCACACCTACAAAGGGGATGGCAATCCGCTGCCCTCCTTTGCGGGGGAACCCCTGTGTGTGGGCATGCCCGATGATGTGGAGGCCTTTGCCATTGCCCTGTGGAACAGCCTGCACGCGGATAACCGGGTGGCTCTGTGCGTGAAGGAAACCCCTCTGGGCGGCGGGAACACACGGACCTATCTGTATAATCGACACAGTAATAAGGAGGCATCATGCGCGAACTGACGTTGAAGTATGGCTGCAACCCCAACCAGAGCCCTGCCCGCCTGTCCATGGCGTCGGGCGCGGAGCTGCCGCTCCAGGTGCTGAACGGCCGCCCGGGGTATATCAACTTTTTGGATGCCCTCAACGCCTGGCAGCTTGTACGAGCGCTGAAGCTGGCCACCGGGTTGCCGGCTGCCGCCAGTTTCAAGCATGTCAGCCCGGCTGGCGCGGCTGTGGGTCAGCCTCTGAGCCGGGAGCTGAAGCGGGCCTGCTTTGTAGAGGATATCGCCGGGTTGGATGATTCGCCCCTGGCCTGCGCCTATGCCCGTGCCCGGGGCGCCGACAGGCTGTGCAGCTTTGGCGACTGGATTGCGCTGAGCGATGTGTGCGATGAGGTGACCGCCCGCGTCATCAGCCGGGAGGTATCAGACGGCGTGATCGCCCCGGGCTACGCGCCCGAAGCGCTGGAGATCCTGAGCGCCAAGCGCAAGAGCGCCTATGCGGTGATCCGCATCGACCCGGATTACGTGCCCGATCCTGTAGAAAAGCGCCAGGTGTTTGGCATCACGCTGGAGCAGCGGTTCAATGACGCCCCTATCGGGGAGGATCTGCTGCAAAACGTAGTCACCCGGCGCAGGGACCTGACGTCCCAGGCGGCGCGGGACCTGCTGGTCAGCCTGATCACACTGAAATACACCCAATCCAACTCCGTATGTTTTGCCAAGGACGGACAGGCCATCGGCGTGGGCGCCGGCCAGCAAAGCCGCGTGCACTGCACCCGCCTGGCCGGGGACAAGGCCGATTTGTGGCATCTCCGGCAGCATGAGAAGGCGCTGGCGCTGCCCTTCAGGGAGGACCTGTCCCGTCCCGAGCGGGACAATGGGGTGGACCTGTATCTGTCCCCCCGTGCCCACAGCGAGCTGGCTTCCGGCGGCTGGCAGCGCCTGTTCACCAAAGAGCCGGAGCTGCTGAACGCTCAGCAGAAGCGGGATTATCTGGATAAACTGAAAGGTGTTTCCCTGGGCTCCGATGCCTTCTTCCCCTTTGATGACAGCATTCTGAGGGCTGCTGAATCGGGGGTCAGCTTCGTGGCGCAGCCCGGTGGTTCCTTGCGGGATGCCGAGGTCATCGATGCCTGTGACCGGCTGGACATGCTGATGGCTTTGACAGGCCTGCGCCTGTTCCACCACTGATACTGATTCCAAACTTTAACGCATCGTCGCGCTGGTTCTTTTGCCCCCCTGCTGCGTCGGCTGCTTGGTCGGCGTAGCGCCACTACGCCTCCCTCGTCTGCTCCTTGCAGTGGAGCAAAAGCCCACACCGCTTTGGATGTATTAAAGTTTTACATCAGTATGAAAGGAGATTATCATGGAACAGATTGAGTATCGCTATGATGTGCAGTTGCTGCTGGAAGGCAAAAACCTGGATGAGCAGGCCATTGGCGACTTTGTGGAGGAGAACATCCCCGGCGACTGCCTGCTGTGCGTAGGGGATGATGAGCTGATTAAGATCCACTACCACACCAATGAACCCTGGGAGGTGCTGGCTTATTGCGCCGGTCTGGGTGACATCTACGATATTGTGGTGGAAAACATGCAGCGCCAGGCCATGGGCCTGCAGGGCTGAGCAGGAGAGGCAGGATGAAGGTACTGGTCATCGGCTCCGGCGGACGGGAGCATGCATTGGTGCAGGCCTTGGCGAAAGAGCCCGGCGTGACCGCGCTGTATGCGCTGCCCGGCAACGCCGGTATGAAGGAAGCCCTGTGCCTGCCCGGCGACCCCATGGACAGCCCGGGCGTGGTGGCCACGGCCCGCGCGCAGGGCATTCAGTTTTGCGTTGTGGCGCCGGATGATCCGCTGGCCAATGGTCTGGTGGATGCCTTGGAGGAGGCGGGCATACCCTGCTTTGGACCCACCCGGGCTGCCGCCCGCATCGAATCCAGCAAAGTGTTTTCCAAGAAGCTGATGGCGGATTTCCATATCCCTACCGCCCGATGGGCGGCCTTTGACAGCCCGGATCCTGCCCGGGAGTATGCATTGGGGCAGCCCTATCCGCTGGTTATCAAGGCGGACGGCCTGGCCAAGGGCAAGGGCGTGCTCATTGTGCAGAACGCGGAGCAGGCCCAGGAGGCCCTCCACAGCATTTTTGACGGGGGACTTTTCGGTGCCAGTGGCAGCCGTGTGGTGATAGAGGAGTATCTGGAGGGACCGGAGGTCTCTGTGCTGGCGTTGTGCGATGGGCAGAACCTGGTACCCCTGCCTTCGGCCATGGATCACAAGCGGGCGTTGGACGATGACCAGGGCCTCAATACCGGCGGCATGGGGGTGATTGCCCCCAACCCCTTCTATACGCCGGAAATCGCTGAGCGCTGCATGCAGCAGATCTTCCTGCCCACGGTGCGCGCCATGCAGGCCCTGGGTCACCCCTTCAGGGGCTGCCTGTTTTTCGGCCTGATGCTGACCAAGGATGGCCCCAGGGTGCTGGAATACAATGCCCGCTTTGGCGACCCGGAGACCCAGGCCGTGCTGGCCCTGGTGGAAGGCGGTCTGCTGACTGCCATGCAGCACTGCCGGTTTGGCGGGCTCAGCGCCGGTGACCTGCGGCTGAAGCAGGGGTCGGCCTGCTGTGTGGTGATGGCTAGCGGCGGGTACCCCGGCCGCTTCAACACCGGCTATCCCATCACGGGCCGGCCGGAAGGAGTGCTGCTGCACTACGCCGGGGTTAAGCAGCAACAGGACGGCCTGGTGACCGCAGGGGGCCGTGTGCTCAGCCTGACGGCCACTGCGCCCACGCTGAAACAGGCCATTGACCGCGCCTATCAGGCGACGGAACAGATGCATTTTGAAGGGGCGCACTACCGGCGGGACATTGGCCGCCATGCCCTCAGGGCGGAAGGAGTCACCTGATGGTACGCCGTATCTATGTGGAAAAGAAACCGGGGTTGCGCAATGAGGCGGAGGACATCCTGCAGCAGCTCCGCGCCTATGTGGGGCTGAAGGGTTTGAAAGGCCTGCGCCTGCTCAATCGCTACGATGTGGAGGGGTTGTCGGAGGATGACTTCGCCTTGGCCCTGCCCACTGTGTTTTCCGAGCCCCAGACGGACGACCTGTATCAGGAGCTGCCGCCCCATGACAGGGCGTTGGCTTTTGCCCTGGAGTATTTGCCCGGTCAGTTCGACCAGCGTGCCGATTCGGCTGCCCAGTGTGTGGAGTTGCTGACCCAGCGTCAGCGCCCCACCGTGGCCACCGCGCGGGTGTATCTGCTGGAGGGAGACCTGAGCGCGGGGGAGGTGGAGGCGGCCAAGAAGTACCTGTTAAACCCCGTGGAAAGCCGGGAGGCCAGCTTTGCGCTGCCGGATACCCTGGCCCTGCGCATGCCCAGTCCCCTGATGCCCCCTGTGCTGGAGGGCTTTCGCCAGCTTGATTCCGCCGGCATCGCCGCCCTCAGGGAGCAGTATCAGCTTGCCATGGAGGAGGACGATGTGCAGTTCTGCATCGACCACTTCCGCAAAATGGATCGCGATCCCCGGCTGACCGAACTGAAGGTGATCGACACCTACTGGAGCGATCATTGCCGGCACACCACCTTCCTGACGGAGCTGACGGACGTGCGCATCGATGATCCTATGATACGGCGCACTTATGAGGACTACCTGCGCCTGCACCGGCAGTACCGGCCCGACCGTCCTGTCACGCTGATGGACCTGGGCACGCTGGCAGCCAAGGTGCTCAAGGCCCGGGGCAGGCTGCACGACCTGGACGAGAGTGAAGAGAACAACGCCTGCACCGTCAGGGTGATGGCGGATACCATCAGGGGCGAAGAAGAATGGTTGCTGCTGTTTAAGAACGAAACCCATAATCACCCCACCGAGATCGAGCCCTTTGGCGGGGCGGCCACCTGCATCGGCGGCGCTATCCGCGATCCGCTGTCGGCCAGGGCCTATGTGTATGCCGCCATGCGGGTGACCGGGGCGGCGGACCCCACCCAACCCATCCGGGACACGCTGCCCGGTAAGCTGCCCCAGCGGCAGATCGTGGTGGGCGCGGCCAATGGCTACAGCAGCTATGGCAACCAGATCGGCCTGGCCACCGGCCTGGTGAAGGAGCTGTATCATCCCGGCTACGCTGCCAAGCGGCTGGAGGTGGGCGCTGTGCTGGGCGCAGCCCCTGCCCGCCATGTTCGCCGCGAGCGGCCTGCTCCCGGCGATGTGGTGATTCTGCTGGGCGGCCGTACCGGGCGGGACGGCATTGGCGGGGCCACCGGCTCTTCCCAGGCTCACACGCTGCAATCGGTGGATCTGTGTGCGGCCCAGGTGCAAAAGGGCAACGCTCCTGAGGAGCGCAAGCTGCAGCGGCTGTTTCTTCACCCTGAGGTCAGCTGCCTGATCAAGCGCTGCAATGACTTTGGCGCCGGCGGGGTGGCGGTGGCCATCGGCGAATTGGCGCCGGGCCTTCACATCGACCTGGATCGTGTATCCCGCAAGTACGAGGGGTTGGATGGCACCGAGCTGGCCATCAGCGAATCCCAGGAGCGCATGGCCGTGGTGGTAGCGGCGGAGGATGCCCCTGCCTTTCAGGCGCTGGCAGAGCAGGAGAACCTGGAGGCCACCATTGTGGCCCGGATAACGGAAGAGCCTGTGCTGTCCATGCGCTGGCGGGATCAGGAGATCGTGTCCCTGCCCCGTGCCTTTCTGGATACCAACGGCGCGCCCAAGCAGGCGCAGGTACACGTGCAGGCACCCGGCCCGCTGCCGGCGGCAGCGCCTGAGGGGTTCCGGCAGGAGCTGATGCGCCTTGCCGGCAGCCTGAATGGCTGTTCCAACCGCGGCCTGGCCGAGCGCTTTGACAGCACCATCGGCTGTGGCAGCGTGCTGCTGCCCTTTGGCGGGCAGCGGCAGCTTACGCCCCCCATGGCCATGGTGCACAGGCTGCCGGTACCCGGCGGTACCCAGCGCTGTTCCTTCATGTCCTACGGCTTTGACCCGGCCATTGCTCAATGCAGTCCCTACCATGGGGGTTATCTGGCGGTGGTGGAGGCGGCCGCCTCTTTGGTGGCCGCCGGGGCGTCCCTGGACCGTGCCTGGTTGACTCATCAGGAGTATTTCCCCAAGCCGGGATCTGATTCGGCCCGATGGGGGCTGCCTTTGGCCTCGTTGCTGGGGGCCTTCCGCGCCCAGATGGAGCTAGGCCTGGGCGCCATCGGCGGTAAGGATTCCATGAGCGGTAGCTTTGAGCACCTGGATGTGCCGCCCACGCTGATTTCCTTTGCGGTGGCCAGTGGCCGGCTGCAGGATGTGGTGTCGCCGGAACTCAAGCGGCCCGGTCACACTTTGGTATGGTTGCAGCCCGAGCTGGGGGAGGACGGCCTGCCGGTGGCGGCCTCCCTGCTGCAAAACTTTGCCCGGGCCCTCGATCTGATGCGAAAGGGCAAGGTGGCTGCCGCCTCCACGCCCAAATACGGGGGTGCAGGCTATGCCCTCTACCAGATGGCCCTGGGCAATGGTATTGGGGTTGAGCTGAACAGCGTTTTGTCGCTGGGTACGCTCTTTTCGCCCGCCTATGGCTCTTTGATTCTGGAGCTTACAGAGGATCTGCCCGTGGGCATTCCTCTGGGTCGCACAATACAGGAATCCGCTTTGGTGCATGGGGACCAGCGCATTTCCCTGGAGGAGCTGCGGGTTCCCTATGAAAGTAAGCTGGAGGGGGTCTTCCCCATGCAGCGGGCTGCAAAGGAGGAGAAGGCACCCCTCATCACCTCCCCGCACAAGCCGCTGAAAGGCGTGCACATTGCCCGGCCCCGGGTGCTGATCCCGGCTTTCCCCGGCACCAACTGCGAGGAGGACACCGCCCGTGCCTTTGAACGGGCGGGCGCGGTTCCCCAGGTGTTGCTGATCCGCAACATCAGGCCGGAGTTGGTGCGCCAATCGGTGGACGCCATGGCCCAGGCCCTGCGCCAATCCCAGATTGTGCTGATTCCAGGCGGCTTCTCGGGGGGCGACGAGCCGGATGGCTCGGGCAAGTTTATCACGGCCTTTTTCCGCTCGGCCCCCATCAGGGAGGCGGTAGAGGACCTGCTGCAGAAGCGCCGCGGGTTGGTGGGCGGTATCTGCAATGGCTTTCAGGCGCTGATCAAGCTGGGCCTGTTGCCCTTTGGCCGGATCCGTGACATGGATGCCCATTGCCCCACCCTGACCCACAACCTGATTGGCCGTCACCAGAGCAAGCTGGTCACGGTGCGGGTGGTCTCCAACCTGTCCCCCTGGTACAGCCTGAGCCCGGTGGGCAGCCTGCAGACCCTGCCTATCTCCCACGGGGAGGGGCGCTTCCTGTGCCCGCCCGTCCTGCTGCAGCAGTTGGCGGATGCCGGCCAGATCGCCACCCAGTATGCAGATGCTGAAGGGCTACCCAGCATGGACATTCAGTACAACCCCAATGGCTCTGACTGGGCGGTGGAAAGCCTGACCTCCCCCGACGGCCTGGTGATGGGGCGCATGGGCCATGCTGAACGGGCGTTGGAGGGCCTGTATCGCAACACTCCCACCACGGGAGAGGATCCCCTGTTCCGCTCGGCGGTGGCCTATTACAGCTAATACTCATTCCAATACGGTAACGCATCGTCGCGCTGGTGTTTTTGCCTCCCTGCTGTGTCTGTCGGCTGTTCGGTCGGCGTAGCGTTGCTACACCTCCCTCGTCTGCTCCTTGCAGTGGAGTAAAAACCCGCATCGCTTTGGATGCGTTACCGTTTTATATGAGTATAAACACATCAACAATAAGCTGGCCGGATGCAGGGGCATGCTGCCTGTGTTATAATGGGCACTGTTAAGCCATGACAACACACTGAAAGCGAGCGTAACATGAAACGAAATGCATTCCTTGCCCTGCTGTGCTGCCTGGTGCTGCTGAGCACGGCCGCCCTTGCCGTTCCTTCCGCCTTTGAGATGGACGAGTATGTGGACAAGGCCTTCAAGGGGGCCAAGACGGTGGGGGGCAGCGTGGTCATCTATTCCAAGGGCGAGTTGGTCTATGCCCGGGATTACGGCATGAAACGCCAGCGCCAGCGGGAGCCGGTGGACCCCAACACCCAGTTCCGCCTTGCCAGCATTAGCAAGATGGTTACCGGCATTGGCCTGATGAAGCTGGTGGAGGAAGACAAGCTGGAGCTGGACACCGATATCAGCAAGTATTTCGGCTACAAGATCGGCAACGGCTATTACCCCAAGGTTCCCATCACCCTGCGCCAACTGATGAGCCACACGGCCTCCACCAGCGAGAGCGGCGGCTTTTCCGCCAACGGGCGCAAGCTGTCGGAGATGCTGACGCTGTCCCTCAACCGCCGGTCCAATTTCCATAACTATCAGCCGGGCAGCAAGTACACCTATTCAAATTTTGGGGCGGGCATTGCCGGCGCCATGATGGAGGCCGTCACCCAGCAGAGTGTGGACGCTTACATGAAGAAAGCGGTTTTCCGCCCGCTGGGCATCGATGCGGCCTATGCCGCCTCCATGGTCAGCAACACGGCGGACATCAGCAACCAGTATAAGGATGGTTCCCTGTACCGCGCCGCAAAGGGGCAGATCGAGAAGGGATATGAGGATTTTCCCGACCCCGAAAACCACTACCGCACCACGGCCGGCCAGGTGTGGATGCGATCCCGGGATCTGGCCAAGCTGGGTGCCCTGTTGTGCGGCGACGGCAGCATCGACGGTGTGCGCATCCTCAGCGAGGAGAGCGTGAAGCTGATGCGGCTTGAGCAGAACACCCTGGGTAAGTCCGTCACAGGGGAAAGCCCCTATGGCCTGTTCCTGGAACATAACGACACCTTCCTGGATGACCGCATGGTGTATGGACACCAAGGCATGTCCGAGGCCACCATCCTCAACCTGTACTTTGAGCCCGAAAGCCAGTTTGTCATCGCCCTCTGCCAGAACGGCGGCAGCATGGTGCGCCAGAACCGGGTGGGTAAGCTGGCCCGCAACCTGTTTGGCTACTTCTATGGTATCTACGGGCAGCCCTGAAAGAGCCTCTGAACGCCTGGGAAGGGGCACAAAAGCTCATAGAAGGGAACAAATCGCGTGAAATTCTGTCCAATAAGAGAACAACAGGCACCCAGAACGACAACAGGAAAGAAGGGGTTGGAATGAAGAAGCTGCTGGTGATTCTTGTCGGCATGGCGCTGCTGGTATCCTGTATCCTGCCGGCGCTGGCGCAGGGATCTCAACTGGGGGGATGGCAGATCACAGAGGAAGCTACTGTTCCGAACGAGGTGCGCCTGGCTTTGGAAAAGACGCTGGAGGGCTTGGTGGGTGCCCAATGGGAGCCCGTAGCCCTGCTGGGCACTCAGATCGTTGCAGGCACCAACTACTGCCTGCTATGCCGCATTATCCCTGTGGTGCCGGAGCCTGCGGGCCACTATGCGCTGGTGTACCTCTATGTGGATT
>JAAZBR010000002.1 GCA_012513735.1 Clostridiales bacterium
CCCTCAAACGTGCGCGTATGCCGATTCCGCCACGACCGCATGCCGCTTGGACAGCATGAAGAATTATATCCAACGCCCCCGCCCCTGTCAAGGCGCAGAAGCACGGAAAACCTGAGAGATGACCGCAGGGAACGGGATGTACAGCTTCCGGCCCTCGGCAGGCTACAGGATGGCCCGCCAGGCGTCCGTCAGCCGCTGCAAACTCCAGGCAGCATTGGCCGGGCTGGTGGAGGGCAGCACATGGGCCACAGGCAGGCCTGCTCCTGCAAAGAAACGCCCGTACAGCCTGCCTGCAGCCTGGCCGTTGGCGAACACTTTGGTGATGGGCGCTTTCTGCAGCAGGGAGGCGATGTCATTGGGCGTGGCCTCCCGGATGCTGGCATCCGATGAGCCGCGAATCTGACAGGAGGCCAGCACATCCCACAGCGCAATGTTGTGGTTCAGCAGGAAGGCCTGTTTCTGCGCAACGGTTTCCGGCACATTCTCCTCAAACAGGGAAGCCAACACAGCCCAGAAGCGGTTGTTGGGATTGCCGTAGTAGAAGGCATTGGCGCGGGACAGCACGGAGGGAAAGGTGCCCAGGATCAGCAGGCGAGACTGGCTGTTGAACACCGGCGGAAAGGGATGGATCTGCTCCTGGGGAGATGCGGGGTTCATGGGGTTCCTTTCGTGTGGGCAGGATAATGGCTGTCCCAATAGACCCGGCTATTCACCTACGGGGATAAAGGGAAGGAACTTGTTGACAAAGTATTTGCCCCAGGCCAGCGCCTCCCGGGCATGGTTCTTCAGCCAGTATTCGGGCAAAATGGGGCTACCCACCCCAGAGGGGTTGAGGCCCAGGTCTCTGGCGATGGACATAGCCCGGGGCAGATGGTAATCGCTGGTGATGATCAGCACGTTCTTAATGTGGGATGGAAGCAATTGGATGGCGCCCTCCAGGTTTTGCTGGGTGTTGAAGGAGTCTTCCTCCAGCAGAATCTGATCGGCCGGCACACCTTTGGCTACCAGCCAGTTGCGCATGGCGGTGGCTTCGGTGACGGGTTCTCCCACCCCCTGAGCGCCACATACCACAATGGGACGTGGCTGTTTGTTATACTCTGCCAGTGCGGCTTCCAGCCGAAGCTCAAGCTGCTTGCTGGGCTGACCGTCGGACTTCACCTGGGCGCCCAGCACGATCATGGCCTGGGTACTGCCGGGGGCGGGAACGCTGTATTCCCGGATCAGCATGTAGCCAAACATACCGGCATACGCCAAAGCGAACAGCAGGGCCAGAGTAAAGACCAGGCGTATCAATATCATCAGGGGGCTCCTTCTCCTTCTTCTGCTTCTGCTTCTTGCCATGGTAAAGCCTTTCTATTCTGTGGGCAGCAGGCCGTTTTGCTGAAAGCTGAAGGCGGCGCTGCCGGCAGTAATCATGTGGTCCACCAGTCGGATGGATAGAGGCCGCAGCAGGGCAGCCAGCGCTTTGGTCATCTGCACGTCGGCTGCAGAGGGCCTTGCTTCCCCGTCCGGATGGTTGTGGCACAGCACCGCGCCTGAAGCGCCCGCACTCAGCAGCGCTGCCACGATGAGGCGGGGATACACAGCGGTTTCGCCTTCATCTCCTGTGGATATCAGCGCTCGGTGCAGCAGGCGGCCCTTGGCATCCAGCGCCAGTGCGTACAGGCGCTCATAGCGCTCGCCCACCATCAGGGCGGTGCAGTAACGAAGGCGCGCCTCCGCTGTCGTCAACAGCGGGCTTTCCTGCTGCTGGCTGAGCTGATATTGCTGAAACAGGGGCAGCATCAGTGTAATTAGCGTGGCCGCATTCTGACCGATGCCCTGCACACCCGACAGTTCCTGTGCGCTGGCGTGCAGCACACCGGGCAGGCTGCCAAAGCGCTGCAGCAGGGCGCGGGCCAGGGGTTTGGTGTCGCGCCGGGGGATGGCATAAGTGAGCAGCAGTTCCAGCACCTCATGGGGCGCGAAGCCTGCAAGGCCGGCGCGGGCAAACCTTTCCCGCAGGCGCTGTCTGTGACCGGTGTGCTCCTCCATGCGTACCCCCTTCAAGGCGCAGTATAGCATAGTTTGCAGGCCGCGAATAGCGATAGAAAAAATGCAGGAATGCATCCAAAAGATTGCAGGAATTAAATGACTTGCGTAGAACAATAAGAATGTGGGGTACTGTGGGAAATAGATCGCCCCGTGTGAATCCATTCTGCACAGCGGAATGTCAATAGGAGGAACAGCATGTCAGACCTGAATCTCGAATATCTGGGTATCATCCGGCCGAGCGCCATCTATCACAACCTGGAGCCAGCCTTGTTGGTGGAGCATGCGTTACGCCGCAACGAAGGCACCCTGAGCAAAACTGGCGCTCTGGTGGTTAATACCGGCAAGTACACAGGCCGTAGCCCGGATGACCGCTTTGTCGTCGATGAACCCAGCATTCATGACGAGATTGCCTGGGGAAAGGTGAATGTTCCCATCAGCCCTGAGAAATTTGATGCCATCTACCGCAAAGCCTGCGCCTACCTGCAGCAGCGCGAGGTATTTGTGTTTGACGGCTTTGCGGGTGCAGACCCCGAATATCGCAAGAGCTTCCGCGTTGTCAACGAACTGGCCAGCCAGAATCTGTTCATTCACCAGGCGCTGCTGCGCCCCACAAAGGAAGAGCTGGCGCAGTATACCCCCGATTTTACCATCATTGCTGTGCCCGGCCTCTACTGCATCCCGGAGATCGATGGCGTGCGCAGCGAAGCAGCCATCCTGGTCAGCTTCGAGCGTAAGCTGGTGGTCATCTGTGGCAGCCAGTATGCGGGCGAGATTAAGAAGAGCGTGTTCAGCGTAATGAACTACATTCTGCCCAAGCAGGATGTGTTCAGCATGCACTGCTCGGCCAACGTGGGCCAGGAGGGGGACAGCGCGTTGTTCTTCGGCCTGTCGGGCACCGGAAAGACCACCCTGTCTGCCGACCCTCACCGCAAGCTGATCGGCGATGATGAGCACGGCTGGAGCGAGCAGGGTATCTTCAACATTGAGGGCGGCTGCTATGCCAAGTGCATCAACCTGTCCAAGGAGCACGAGCCCGATATCTACAACGCCATTCGTTTTGGCGCGCTGGTGGAGAACGTGGTCATGGATCCCGACACCCGTGAGTTGGACTTTAACGATGACAGCCTGACCGAGAACACCCGTGTGGGCTACCCGGTGGACTTCATTGCCAACACCCAGATCCCGGGCGTAGGCCCCCATCCCAAGACAGTGATTTTCCTGACGGCGGATGCCTTCGGCGTGTTGCCCCCTGTCAGCAAGCTGAGCCGCGAGGCGGCCATGTACCACTATGTCAGCGGCTATACCGCCAAGCTGGCCGGCACAGAGCGCGGTGTCACCGAGCCTCAGGCTACCTTCAGCACCTGCTTTGGTGCTCCCTTCCTGCCCCTGCCCGCCGCCCGCTACGCGGAGCTGTTGGGCAAGCGCATCGATACGTTTGGCGCCAATGTGTACCTGGTCAACACCGGCTGGGCTGGCGGCAGCTACGGCAAGGGCGGCGAGCGCATGAAGTTGCCCCTGACCCGCGCCATGGTCACCGCCTGCTTGAACGGATCGCTGGAGAACAGTGATTTTGTGCAGGACCCCATTTTCAACGTCATGGTGCCCACCACCTGCCCCGGCGTGCCCGATGAAGTGCTGGTGCCCGAAAA
>JAAZBR010000158.1 GCA_012513735.1 Clostridiales bacterium
CTTGGTCAGCATCGGCTCCATGATGGGGTCGGGCGGCATGATCGTCATGGACGAAGATAACTGCATGGTGGACATTGCCCGCTTTTTCCTGGATTTCACTGTGGATGAGAGCTGCGGCAAGTGCACCCCCTGCCGCATCGGCACCAAGCGCATGCTGGAGATTTTAAACCGCATCGTGGAGGGCAAGGGCGAGGAAGGCGACCTGGAGAAGCTGGAAAAGCTGGCCAACAACATCAAGGCCACCGCGCTCTGCGGCCTGGGTCAGACTGCACCCAATCCGGTGCTCAGCACCATCCGTTATTTCCGTGAGGAATACGAGGCGCACATCCGTGACCACAAGTGCCCTGCCCACCACTGCCGCGCGCTGATGGAATACCGCATCGGCGAAAACTGCCGGGGCTGCACCGCCTGCGTGAAGGCCTGCCCTGTGGGGGCCATTACCGGCGAGGCGCGCGGCCTGCACGTCATCGACCAGAAGAAGTGCATCAAGTGCGGGGCCTGTATGGCCAAGTGCCGCTTTGATGCCATCAGCCGCCATTGAGCGCAGGAGGAGATCAGCCCATGCCGAATATTACTCTTACCATTGATCAGGTCAAAGTGGAGGTGCCCCAGGGCACCACGGTGTTGCAGGCTGCCAAAAAGGCCGGCATCCGTATTCCCACTCTATGCTTCCTGAAGGATATAAACGAAATCGGAGCCTGCCGTATATGCGTGGTGGACGCCGGCGGCCGTACCCTGCAGCCGGCCTGTGTGCTGGAGGCTTCCGACAACATGGTGGTTAAGACCAACACGCCCCAGGTACGGGAGGCCCGCAAGGTGATCCTGGAGCTGATTCTGTCCAACCACGACAAGAAGTGCCTGAGCTGCGTCCGCAGCCAGAACTGCGAGCTGCAGAAGCTGTGCGTGGAGTTGGGTGTGGAATCGGGCGAGGAATACGAGGGATTGCGCACCAAGTACCTGGTGGATGACCTGTCGCCTTCCATCGTGCGCGACAACAACAAGTGCATCCTGTGCCGGCGCTGTGTGTCCGTGTGCTACAAAACCCAGGCTGTGGGCGTCATCGGCCCGGTCAACCGTGGGTTTGATACCATCATCGAATCCCCCTGGAACCTGCCGCTCAACGATATGGCCTGCATTGCCTGTGGCCAGTGCATCACGGCCTGCCCTGTGGGCGCCCTGCGGGAAAAGGAGGAGGCTCCGCTGGTCTGGTCCCTGCTGGCTGACCCCGACAAGCATGTGGTGGTGCAGACAGCGCCTGCCATCCGCGCCGCCCTGGGTGAGGAGTTTGGCCTGCCCATGGGCACCAATGTTACCGGCAAGCTGGCCGCTGCCCTGCGCCGCATGGGCTTTGACCGGGTGTTTGATACCGACTTTGCCGCCGACCTGACCATTATGGAGGAGGCCACCGAGCTGGTGGGCCGCATCACAAATGGTGGTGTGCTGCCCATGATCACAAGCTGCTCCCCCGGCTGGATCAAGTACTGTGAAACCTATTATCCGGACTTTATCCCCAACCTGAGCAGCTGTAAGTCTCCCCATGAGATGCTGGGCGCCGTGATCAAAAGCTATTATGCCCAGAAAAAGGGCCTGAAGCCCCAGGACATTGCGGTGGTATCCGTGATGCCCTGCACGGCCAAGAAATTTGAGGCCGACCGGGAAGAGTTGGCCGCCGTGCAAGGCCTGCCGGATGTGGATGCCGTCATCACCACCCGTGAGCTGGCCCGCATGATCAAGTCCAACGGCATTGACTTTGTCAACCTGCCCGAAGAAGATTTTGACGAATTACTGGGCGAGAGCACCGGCGCCGCCACCATCTTTGGCGCTACCGGCGGCGTAATGGAAGCGGCGCTGCGCACTGCCTACGAGACCATCACCGGCCAGCAGCTGGAGAAGCTGGACTTTGAAGAGGTCCGCGGCATTGAGGGCGTCAAGGAATCTACGGTGAAGATCGGCGATCTGGATTTGCATGTGGCCGTGGCCCATGGTACGGCCAACGCCAAGAAACTGCTGGACAGCATCCGCAGCGGAGAGAAAACCTATCACTTTATCGAGATCATGGGCTGCCCCGGCGGCTGTGTCACCGGCGGCGGACAACCCATTGTGTCCGCCCAGACCAAGCTGTCTGTGGATCCCAAGGTGGAGCGGGCAAAGGCCTTGTATCGTGCGGACAAACAAAGCCCGCTGCGTAAGAGCCATGACAACCCTGGCGTGAAGAAGCTCTATGAGGAATTCCTGGGTGAGCCCAACAGCCACAAGGCCCATGAGCTGCTGCATACCCACTACCAGGCCAGGCCTAAGTACAAGCACTGAGCAGCAAAAAATCTGAATGTGCTAACTACTAACAGAGGTGCCAAGCAACTGGCGCCTCTTTCTTTGGTGTTCTTCAGGTACTGATATCTGGCGCCAGACACTCTATTCTATTGATTTTGCTGCGAATATTCTCCATGAAGACAGAGGGCGTGCATTCGTTGACATGATTTCCTGCCTTTGGTATGCTAGATCTGATACTGAACGAATGAGTAAACGCGCTGATGGGACGAGAAGTTTTGATGGCTCCGCTAAGTTGAAAGAGCGAGGCGTAGTCGTAGCCTACGCCGAGTGAAAGAAACAACGCGGAGCCGCAAAAGATCCGGCTCATCGAAGCGTTTATGATTGAGTTCAGTATGAGAACGGAGGACCGCTGATTCAAAAAATAATAAAGGAGAGAGTGCACCAGATGAGAAGGTATTTGAGTATGTTGCTGGCCATTGTGCTGGCACTGTCTGTCAGCCTGGCGGCGGTGGCCGCCGATGGCGTATTCAAGGGCCAGGGCGCCGGCATGATGGGGCCCATTGAGGTAGAGGTCACCGTTGAGGGCGGCGCCATTGCCAAGGTGGAGGTGCTTTCCCACAGTGAAACCCCCGGTATATCCGACCCCGCCCTGAGTGGGGTGGTGGACGCCATTGTGAAGGCCAACTCTGCGGAGGTGGATAGCGTGGCCGGCGCCACCATGACATCCAAGGGCATCAAGGAAGCTGTGGCCAATGCCCTCAAGGGAACCGGGGATGAGGGCGCGCAGGAAGGGTTCAAGCTGGCCTTTGAACCGGACATCGTGATCGTGGGCGCCGGCATGGGCGGCATGGTCACGGCGGTCAAGGCGGCCGAGCTGGGCGCCCATGTGCTGTTGCTGGAGCAGAGCCCCCGCATGGGCGGCTCGGCGCTGTTTGCCGGCGGCTCCATCAGCGGCGCCGGCTACAACATCCAGAAGGAGGCCGGCATTGAGGATTCGCCCGAGCAGTTCTATGCAGACTTTGTGCGCCTGGGCGGCGAGGAGAACATGAACCAGGAGATCGCCCAGGTGCATGCGCACAGATCCGGCCCCGCCATCGACTGGCTGGAGAGCTATGTCAAGGTGGACTTTGGCGACCGCCATGTGGATTCGGGCAGCTACGAGAAAATGTACCCCAACCGCGTGACCTATGCCCTGGGCATGTCCCCCTCGGGCGGCGCCAAGGGCTTCCTGGAGGCCCTGGGCAAGAAGATCGACCAGGGCATTGCGGACGGGCTGATCCAGGTAGAGGTGAACACCCTGGTGACGGACATCATCCTGGAGGGCGACACCGTCAAGGGTGTCAAAATTGGCGACCGGGAGATCACGGCGCCCTCCACCGTCATCGCAACGGGCGGCTATGGCTACAACGAGAGCTGGATCAAGGAGTACAACTACACCAACGTCACCTCCAGCAACCCCAACACAGCCATCGGTTCGGGCTATGATTTTGCGCGCACCGCGGGCGCTGCCTTTGACAACATGGACTTCATGGCCTGCTACGGCGGCTCTGTGCCCGTGAGCGGCTTTGCCCATTCCCTGTCCGCAGTCACCGGATATCCGGGCTGCATCTGGGTGGACAAGCACGGCAACCGCATGGTGGATGAGGTGACCGCTGACTCCAAGGTCAAGAGCGATACCTGGTCTGCCAAGGCGGAGGACAACATCGTCTACATTCTGGTCAGCGAGGGCATGCTCAACCGGGAGGTTCCCCTGTTCAGGGGCGCCATGGGCGCACCGCCTCTCGCCAACAATGGGTGGGATCAGTTTGACGAGCTGGTGAAGGAAGGCAAGTATGTCATCAAGGCGGACACCATTGCCGAGCTGGCTGAGAAAATAGGCGCCGACAAGCTGCCCGCTACCATTGAGAAGTACAATGCAGATGCCGCGGCGGGCGCCGACAGCGCCTTTGGCCGCAAGGACAACCTGGTGGCTTTCAACGAAGGACCGTTCTATGCCATCTACACGGTACCCTTTGTGCTGATGAGCTCCGGCGGTCCCCGCATCAACGGCAACGGCGAAATGCTGCGCGAGGACGGCACTGTGGTGAAGGGCGCCTACCTGGTGGGTGAAATCATCGGCTCTGCCAATGTGGGCGGCAAAACCACCATCGGCGGCATCGGCCACGGCCTGGTGACCACCTGGGGCATCATCGCGGCCGAGAACGGCTATGCCCGTGCTCAGGAGCTGGGCAAGAAATAATGCTCATTCCAAACGGTCACGCATTGTCGTGCTGGTGTTTTTGCCCCGCTGCTGCGTCGGCTGTTCGGTCGGTGTAGCTCTACTACGCTTTCCTCATCTGCTCCTTGCAGCGGAGCAAAACCCCGCACCGCTTTGGATGCGTTACCGTATTAATCGCCAGAAAAAATCCCCACAATACACAACAAGAAACAACGGGCCGTTTGCTCTTTCAAGGCAAACGGTCCGTTGCTATGCTACATCCGGTGTGTGGACTACTTGGCAACCTCCACGCTGCGGGTCTCCCGGATGACGTTTACGCGGATCTGACCGGGAAACTCCATCTCTTTTTCGATGCGCTTGGCCACTTCCTTGGCCAGCAGGCGGGTGCCCTCGTCGTTGATGTCCTCGGGCTTCACCATGATGCGCAATTCACGGCCAGACTGGATGGCATAGGTCTTCTCCACCCCCTGGAAGGAGTTGGTAATCTCCTCCAGCTTGGCCAGGCGTTTGATGTAGTTTTCAATGGATTCGCGGCGGGCGCCCGGCCGGGCCGCGCTGATGGCATCGGCAGCCTGTACAAGCACAGCTTCCACCGTGGTGGGGTCCACATCGTTATGATGCGCTGCGATGCAGTGCACAACCTCCGGCGGCTCGCGGTACTTGCGCGCCAGGTCGGCCCCCAGTTGAACGTGGGTGCCCTCCTGCTCGTGGTCCACCGCCTTGCCCAGGTCGTGCAGCAGGCCGGCCCGCTTGGCCAGTTGAATATCGGCGCCGATCTCGGCAGCCATCAGGCCTGCCAGGTGGCTGACCTCAATGGAGTGCTTCAGCACATTCTGCCCATAGCTGGTGCGGTACTTCATGCGGCCCAGCAGGCGGGAAAGCTCGGGATGCAGGCCGTGCTGGCCGGTTTCGAATACGGCCTGCTCGCCTGCTTCCTTGATATGCTCTTCCACATCCCGCTTGGCCTTCTCCACCATCTCCTCAATGCGGGCAGGGTGAATGCGGCCGTCCGCCAGCAGCTTCTCCACCGCA
>JAAZBR010000159.1 GCA_012513735.1 Clostridiales bacterium
CACCGTGTAGTCGCCCTTGCCGCGGCCAAAGTCCTTGGTGATGTCCGGGTCTATCTGCCTGAGCAGGTCACGGAAGGCATCCAGCGTCTGGTACATCAGTTGATCCTCCGCAGGTTCAGGTCGCTGATGGGCTGTCCGCTGTCATCGTCCAGCGCGTGGTACACGCGGGTCACCTCATAGCGGATGCCAGGCTCGGTGCTCAGCTCCGCCGCGTCCCTGTTGGTGATGCTACGATGCTGCAGGATCCGGATGCGGGCAGAGGTTTCCACATCCTCCCGGAAGTCTGTCACATAGGCGGAATCGCTGCCAAAGTCAAGCTCGCCGTACCAGCTTTCATACTTCTTGGTCAGCTGGTCGATGGGTTTGTTGCCAGCCACCGCGCTGTTGGCGGCCTCATAGATGGTGCAGATGCCCGAATCAAGTATCATTTTGGTGCTCCCTAAGCCATCGCTCACGCCTGCGAAGTCTTAACCAGTCAGGCATAGCTCCGGGCTTGTCACGGTTGTTATATTGCCAAACAACATAGTCGGCCAGTAGCATCTGATCTTCCACATCATCAATCACCAGATGGATGCCTGTGCGCTCAAGTTCTTTGTCAGCGGCTTGAATGCGCTGTGAAAGATAGGTGTCAAGGCTTACATCGGTCGATAGCCGATTAAGCCGAGCCTTCACGATGCCTAAGACTACCGCCGATGAATAAGCCATGATCTCACCTCATTTATGCGCCGTCACTATCGGCCTGGACCTGCCCAAAGGACTTGACCATGCCATTGCTGAGAATTTCGGCAACGCCCACATACTTCCCGTGCGCCGCCGTGATGTCGTCCGCGCCGTTCCATGCCGTGTAGCCCGTCAACACATCATCAAGCGTAGGTGTGGCAATCGACGCGTCGGCAATCTTGTAAACCAGTGACGTTCCGGCCAGCCTTGTGCCGGCAACCGTAAGCTTCGTGTCACCCGCTTCCGCGCCATCCGCTGCCGTGACGGTCAGTGCCGTGATGGTCTGCCCGGTCTTCGTGATGGTGGCCGTGTACGTGTGCTTCGTGCTGCCAAAGGTAGTGTCTACGGTGACGTAGTTCTTACCCTTGAGCCAGGTTGCGTTGGTTTCATTGGTGTGCGCTACGCCATTCAGCTTGATAGCCATCTTTGCGCCTGCCTTGAGCAAAGCCGCAGTTACCTTAGCGCTTGTGCCGGTTGTGTCTGCTTCATAATCAAACGTTAATCTTTCAAACGTTGGATCAAGCGTCAGCGACCCTATCGTGAAGCTGGATAGGGCCGCGTCTAAGGGTTTGCGGTGTCGCTCGCAAAGCTGACGGTATCGGTCGGATCGGTGTTGTTGATGTTAACGGCCACAAATCCCTCACCAATCACGGGCCGGCCATCATAACGGGCAGTTCCCTTGAACACGGTCTGGTCCTCAACGAAGCGGTAATGCTCGGACACAGCGAACTGTGCGCCTGCGCGCTCGGCCAGCAGGTAGAGGTCGCCGAATCCGTAGATGATGTCATTGTCCGGGATGAACTCCAGAATCACGATATCGCCGCCGATGATCGGCACAGTGCCGGTCTGCCCGGACACGATTGCGCCGGTGGCAGAAAAGCCAAGCGCTTTAGCCTGCAAGGTCGCGAAGGTCTTGCTGTTCATGACAGCAAAGCGGTTGCCGTTGGAATAGTTCCCCTTGACAACACCCAGCGCCAAGATCAGCGCGGAGTAGAACGCCTCAGCGGTCATGCTCGCGGGATTGAACTTCTTCAGGTTGGTAGTGTGCAGGTCAGTCCAGGTCGCTTCGTTGTCTCCCCAATAGGCAGGCTCGGCTTCTTCAGCCAGGCGGGTCACGATGCCCACGGGCATTTTGGTGCCGGTGCCGTACACGATCGCCTTGTCAAGCGCCAGGCCGATTGCCTGGCCAACCATGTACATAACCTCATCGGCCAGGTTCACATCGCTGTCTTCCAGCAGCGCGTTGCATACGGGGATAAAGCCGCCAACCTTGTAGCCGTCAACCTCAATCTGGTTGAAGCTGATGGCCAGCTCGTTGATTTTTGCACAGGCTTCAGTCCACACACCTTCGGGGATAGTGCCCGCGATGTTCTGTCGGGCCTTGCCGGGGACTCGCACAAGCCGCACATATTTCAGCAGCTTGGAATAGGTGTGCAGATTGTCGCGGAGCACACCCAGCAGCACATCAGGGATGTTCAGCTCGCCGCCGGTCAGGGCGCGGGTCTGGCCTTTCATGGCGCGCACGCGCTGCAGGAAGTCCTGGGTCTCCTGGCTGGCGACAATGGCGCTGCGCTGCGCGGGCTCCATGTCGCGGAAGAACTTCATCCGGGTGTTGGTCATCTCCATGGTAGGAATACCATCCTTTCGTTTTTCCGGGGCAGCGGGCTTGGCTGCCGCCCTCTGGTTGAGCTCATCCAGCTCGTTTTGCAGGCTCTCGATTTCCTCGCTCAGCCGCTGCTTGTCCGCCTCATGGGCCGCCAGCTCATCCTTGAGGGCTTGGCCGTCCGCCTCATGCTGCTCGATCTCCGCTTCCACCGCGGCCTTGTCTTCCTCGCTGGTCTCCGGCGTCACCTCGTTGAGGGCCGCGACCAGCTCCGCCTCCCTCTTTTCCCGGGCTTCCTGGCGCGTGAGAAAGCCCGCGTCTTTTTCGCGGGCCTCTTCCAGCGCCTTGTTGTTCTCCGCCATCCGGCGGGTCAGCAGCAGCTGCTTAAGCATGGTTTATCCTCGCTTTCATTGTGCTGCGCCAGGCGTCGATCTGGCGCTGTCTGATCTGGCCGTACTCCGTCTTGCGCGCGGAGATGCCGGTGTCCACATAGGCCGGGAAGGTCACGCAGCTGACCTCGTACAGCTTCACCCGCTTGATGGTCCAGTGGATGCTGCCGTCGGGCTTGAGGTCCGTGTTTTCATCCAGCAGATCAAAGCCAAAGCTGCACTGGCTCACATCACCGCGCTGCACCCGGGCGTACAGGTTCATGGCATCGCTGTCTTCGGGGTTGATCTCGATCCGGCCCCACAGGCCATGGCTGTCCACCTTTAGCTCCAGCGTGCCGGAGCGGTTGCGGCCCAGCACCAGGCGGGTCTCGTGGTCGATCAGCGCCCGGATGTCATCGCCCAGGGCCTCGTCAAAGGCCTTCGGGTCCACGCTTTCAGTGGCGCCCGGCCACAGCTCATAGACGCCGCCGAAGACCGCGAAGTAGCCCTCGATGTAGCGCTTGCCGTCGGTCTCCGCCGCCCTGAACTCGGTCGCCATGCTCCGTGTCTGCCTGGCCTGCCGGTCATGTACTTGCATTCTCTTCACCTCCTATCAGTTTCTTTTGGTCGCCAAGCTTATCGATTGGCAGGTAGTTTTCCAGCAGCACGATCTCTTCCATGTCCTCCCGCGGGCCCATGCCCACCCAGTCGCGCCATTCGTTGCGGGTCATGGCCGCGCGGTCCACCATCTCTCCGCCCGCCTGGATGATCTCATTGATGTCATAGGCGTACAAGCTTCTAGGGTTGAATCGCCAGTAGAGGTCGGGGGAGTAGAGCAGCTTGCGCGTCAGCTCCTGCTGGATGGCCTGGGCCATGGGCATGATGGCGTGGTTGATGAATGCGTTGTATTCGTCTTTCTTGTACTCGCCCACGCCCACCAGAAAGGCCGGTACCCGGAAGATGGCGGCGGCCGTGCGCTTGTCCAGCTCCAGGTTTTTGTCAATGGCCAGGTCATTGAGCGTCAGCGGCTTCACCTGCTCTACGCTGAAGGCCTCCGCCGGGATGAACCAGGGCTCGCCGTTTTCCGAGCTGTCCAGGTACTGGGCGCGCAGCTTCCTACGGCCATCCAGGCTGGCAAACTCTTCGGTCAGCCCGTCCACCTTCACGATCAGGCTGGGGGTCGGGCTTTCCAGCATGGCCTGCTTGGTGGCGCCAGCCTGCTTCAGGCCCTTGACGATGTCCTTGAGCACAGCCCGGTAGCCGGTGCCCATCCATGGCTTCTCGCTGTCCGGGTTGATGACAAAGTGCAGCACCTCATCGGGCTGGAAGCTTGTACTGCCGTACTTGATGCGGTATCCATCCTCGCGGCTTTCCAGCTTCACCAGGGATGGCTTGAGCGGCTGTAGGGATTCCAGCAGGCCGTCCCGGTATAGCGGGTAGGTCACTTGGTTGCCATCACCCTCCAGCATCAGCACGCTCACGATATGGCTGATCAGCGTCTTACGCGTCATCAGCGGGTTGGGGTTGATGTCCACCCGGCGGCTCAGCGCGTTGATGACGCGGGCATCGCCGCTTTCAGCGTTTCGCATCAGGTGGATGGTCATGGCGCTGATCAGGTCGGCGTAGACATTCACGCACATGCACACTTCCGGGCAATCGCTTAGCCGCTGGTAGCCGCTCACCAAAATGCGGTAGGCATCCGGGCTGCACAGCCAGGCGGTCTGGCTGTCTGCCACGGGCTCAGCCCTGGCGCGCGGGCGCTGGATCCACTCCCGGACGGATTGCCGCCAGTCCCGCCTTTTCTGCTCACTCATCGTCAAACCACTTCCTTGCCTTCCCTGCGTTTTCCAGGTCTTCCAGCATTCGGACAGCCGCGAACACATCGGCGTCAAAGATGTCGATGCGCTGCTTGTCGTTTATCTTTTCATACTGGATCATGTCGTCTGTCTTTTCGATGGCCCGCACATTGCCAACGCAATACTCATACGCATCGCTGCCCAGGTAGTACAACTGTCGGTTCTTGGCTTTGGTCTCGATCCGGCGGAAGCCTTCGTTTTTCTTGTAGAAATACTGCGGCTGGTCCACCACCCGGAAGCCAGCCTTTTTCATGGCGATGAAGTATTCCCGGGCAAACTTCCGGTCATGGCCCACCTGGGCAATCTTGAAGCCCAGGCGTTTCATTTCCTCGTACCACTTCACCACCTCGGCGTGGTTGACGGTGGGGCTGTTGCTCATGGTCAGCCAGCCGTCATCCTGCCAGCCAAACAGCGGGATGCTGTCCTCTTCGGCCTTGGTATAGGCCGCGGTGATGGGGAACCAGGCATGCGTGATGGCGATGTCGATGTCCTTGTAGCTGCCATGCAGCGCCGCCGTGGTCAGGTCATGCAGCTTGGACAGGTCGCTCCCGCCGTACCATTTCACCGGCAGCCTGGCCAGGTGGGCGATTTTCTTCTCCCGCGGCCAGTCCGGCTGGATGCCCAGCGCAAGCTCGGCCTCCTGGTTGCTGATGATGAACTCATCCAGGTTAAAGTAGCTCTTCATGGCCGAGGTGTAGATGTTGAGCGACTTGGCCAGGAAGTCCTTGCGCATCTGCGGGTCGTTCTGCGCCAGCGTGGCATCCGCCAGGATGTCGTGCGGCCGGATGGTCACACCATAGTTGGGGTTGGCCTTCTCATGCTGCGCCGGATCCAGATAGTCCAGATTGCCGTTTTCGTCCTCATCCGCCTTGCAGATGAACACAAACAGCGCATCGTCCGCGAAGGTTCCGTTGAGCACGCCTTGGCAGTACTTGAGCCTGCGGTAGCAGAAGGTGGCTGCGTTGTCGCCGGCCGTGGTGATGCCGATCACCAATTTGTTGGTGTAGGCCTTGGTGGCTTCCTTCAGTATGGTGTACTGCTTGGGGCTCTTGTAGGCGTGCATCTCATCGGCGATGATGATGTTGGCGTTGAAGCTGTCCTGGGCGTCCGGGTTGCCCGCCAGCGCCTCCAGGTGGATGGCGCCGCCGTCCAGATCGCCGTGGCTGATGGAGTGCTCCATGTTGTTGTCCAGGATCCGCCAGCCGTCCTTCATCGCCTCGGCCTTGTCGCCGTACAGGCAGCGGGTGATGTTGTACTCCCAGACGCTGAAGCTCTTCATGGCTTCCTTGAGCACATAGCCCACCACATAGATTGTGGACCCGCTCATCCGCTCCAGGATGCCCAGCGCCCAGGCCAGGGAAGCCGCAAAGATGGTCTTGCCGTTCTTCCTGGGGATGAAGATAAAGGCTTCCTTGATCCGCCGCTCAATGGTGCCGGGCATATAAAACACCATCAGGCCATAGACCACAAACTTCTCCCAGGGCTCCAGCAGGAAGGGCAGGCCGCGCAGCGGGGTGCCGTCCAGCTTCTCGCCTTGCACATGCTTGACGGTCCGCTCGATGATGCCGATCACAAAGTCCGCGTCCTTGGTGCGGATGTCCCACCGGCCGGAGTGGATGTCATCCATGAAGCGCCGGCAGCCCTGGATCCGCTCCCTGTTGGCCAGGATGGATCCATCCAGCACGCCGCGCACATAGGCCATGACCTCAGCCGCGTACTTGCCCTTGGCCAGCGGGTTGACCACAGCTGATACCTTGCTGCCTGACGCCTTCACCGCCTTTGCCGATGCAGCCGCTTTCTTGCCTGTTGCCGCCTTGGCCACATCAGCCCAGCCCCTTCAGCGCCTCGGCCAGCCGGCTCTTCTTTTCCTTGGCAAAGGCATTCTCGTTGACCTTCAGCAGGCCCTGGGGCGTCAGGCCCAGCATGCCCTCCAGCGTGGTCAGGTCCTTGCGCAGGCTTTCCAGCGCCACCACTACCGGGTTGCGCTTGCTGGGCTCGCCGTCCTTGGTCATCACATGGGCGCGGTGTCTTTCCCGCTTCCAGCGCCTGGTCAGGATCTCGTACTGCTCCCGCATATCGGCATAGCGGTGGATGGCCGGGTCAAACTCTTTTTTGTACACCTCAAGGGCGATCATGCGCTGGGTGGCGTCATCCACGAAGTCCGCCTGGGTAGGCACCGGCGGCCTGCCGGTCCTGGCTTTTTCTTTCGCAGGATCCGAGGCTATTTTTTTCTCTTCATCAGATGCCGGCAAAAATGCGGCCAGCCTGACAGGGTTGTTCGGCAGCTTCCCGCTGTCCTTTTTTGCCACCGTCCGCCCTCCCTTCGCTGATCCTTTTTCCGACATTTCCGGCCTCGTTTCCTTTTCCGATTTTCCCGCCCCTTCCCGCCGGAGAGGGAAGACTCGACCCCCGGAGGTTGAGCACCCCCTTGGTCAGGGCGCGTCGACCGGGGGGGAGTACCCGCCGCCACCCTTCTCAGGGTGCGCCTTGCTGTGGCAGGCAGAGCACAGCGCCAGGCCATTGCTCACCACATACTGCAGCTCTGGGTAGTCCTTTCGCTCCTTGATGTGATGCGCCGTGGTCGCCGGCGTCCGCTTGCCGTACCTGCTGCACTCCTGGCACAGGTACTTCGCCCGCCTCAGCACCTTCTCGCGCCACTCGCGGTGGCGCTTCCTGGTGTAGTGATAGTCGTTAGGCATCGTAGCTCCTTACGCTTTGCGCCCCGGGCCCCACCCCTGCCCCCATGAATATGGAGCGCTTCCCCGCACCGGCTGAGGAGAGCAGCCGGCGTACCTGGTTTACCAACGCAAAAAGGCCGGACACGCATGTGTCTGACCTTTGACAGCATAACCTTACCATCCGAAATACCCCTTGTAAAGTATGTTAATTTTCATATCTCAAACCTCCTGATCTTTTTCGCCCGCTCATCCAGGTCAATGCCCAGGTATCGCTTGGTCACTTCGATGGTCGAATGATTGAACCAGATCATCAGAAAAGCGATGTCGCCGCTTTGCTTGTAGTAGTGATAGCCGAAGGTCTTGCGCAGGCTGTGGCATCCCACTGGATAATCCAGCCTGGCGATGGCCGCCATGCGCTGGATGTCGTTGTAGGCGGTCTTGCGGCCGATGGGCCTGGGCTGTCCGTCCTGGTCACGCTGACGGCTGGGGAAGAGGTAGGCGTCCGCCTCCATGCCCTTGAGCCTGTCGCGGAAGACACGCTGCAGCTTGTCCGCGATGGGCAGCTGGGTCAGCTTGCCGGTCTTCTGCTCGCGCAGCGTCAGCACTTCCTTGCCCAGCACATCGCCCACCTTCAGCCGGACATTGTCGCTGATGCGCAGGCCCAGGTAGATGCCTACCTCAAACAGCAGATACATCCGCCGGCCCCTGTCATCGTCCAGCTGGGCCAGCTGCTCCTCGATGCGCCGCACCGCCTCGGGATCCCGGATCGGCTCCACCGTGTTCATCGGTCGCCCCGGTCACGCCACAGCAGGCAGAGCAGCAGCAGCGTATTGGCCAGGCTCACCAGCAGCGCAGCCAGGCTCAGCTGATAGTCACCGATCAGGATCATGCTCCGCCCTCCTTCTCCTTAGCGATCTGCAGCTTCAGCGCGTCCATGCCCTTGCCGATGGCGATGACCGCCTCTTCATCCAGCATATACTGGCGATGGCTTTCTTCATACAGCTCCATCACCTCGCCCAGGATGTGCAGCGCACGCTTTGCATTCATTTCAACCCCTCGACTTTCCCATAATACAAATTCTGGGTAACTCACGCCCTCGCGCCTTTCCTTGATTCATAAGGCTTTTCATGCCCTTTAGTTTTGACTTTCCACCATGCGGAATTATGGGTAACTCATGGCCCAGAGGAAAGGGCATCGCAGCCCTTCCTTCATATATATATCGTTCCTATAGCGCTCTTATGGCATTAGTATTCTTCCAATAACCCCGCCGCCACGCTGTCATCCTTGTCGTGCATCACCCGGTCGTGCAGCTCCTGGGACTTGGCATTGTTCCAGCGGCTGGCATCACCCACCAGGTAGCCGGTGATGCGCCGGATCCGCTCAAATGGCCGGCTGTCCATCTGGTAGTGCAGCATCACCTCATCGCCCTCCACCTTCACATCCATCAGCTCGATGGGACCGTGCAGCTCCAGTCCGCGCTCCACATAGGCCATCACCTCCGGCATCTGGATAAACTCATCACCCCAGACGCGCACCTGCACGCCGTCCACCGTATAGCTGCCCAGGAACCTGTCTCGGCACCAGCCGCACACCATCCCGCCCTCAGGCATCTCCCGCCCGCAGGCCACGCATTGATTGGCCATCATCTGGTCCTCGCTCCCTTCTCTGTCATCCGGATCAGCCCACGCTCCGCCGCCAGCAGCGCCAGGTAGGTCACATAGCGGTCGCGGTAGCGGTAGATGGTCTGCTTGTCGTAGTGCATCATGGCGGCCACCTGGATGATGCTGCGCTGGTGGCCGTAGTACAGCCCCGCAAATTCAGCCTCAGGCCCGCCCTCGTACTGCGCCGCAGTCCGCTCCAGGCAGTCCAGCCACTGGCATTGCCGGTGATAGGCGCCGTCGCCCTCGGCCAGGTGCAGGGCAGCCCTGCCGGTGCGGTCGCCTGGGCTGCCCTGGCTGACGATCGCGGCCAGCCCGCCGGGTGTCACCAGGTCGATGGCGTCCTGGGCCGCCTCCCGCACCGCCTTCTCAGTCTGCCTGCGGTTGTGCAGCTGCCACTCACAGGCCCGGTAGATATGTTTTGGTATCGTCGCCATGCTTCACCCCATCTCCGCCATGTCGGCTTTGTCGCGCAGCATCTGCCTGGCCTCGTTCAGCTGCAGGCCATACTTGGCCATCAGGTCATAGGCCTCCGCCCGTTCGCCCAGGTCAAGGCCCATCAGGCTGCTGCGCCTCAGCAGCGCCTTCTGCCAGGCCCGGATGTGCTGGGCGTTGCTTGCGCCCTCCACCAGCAGCGAAGGGTGCATCCCGGCACGCATCAGGTCACACAGCAGGCCGTGCAGGTCGTCCGCCTCGCCGTCCAGACGCTTGGTGGTCAGCACATGGTCGATGATCCGCTGGGCGATGGCCGCTCGGCTCTTCTCACCGGCGCGCCATCCCTCGTCGCACTCCGCGTCCGGATCCCCTGGGTCAAACCACCTCGCGCGCGCCCCCGCCGCGCTGTTAGCGGCAGTGGATACCTGTCTGTGTGTGTTCAGGATACGCAGGACGGGAGTACCGTCCGGGTCTAAGTCTCCGTCCCTGTCATAGTCTGGATAAAGGTCCCCCAGGTTGTCCCCCTGGTTGCCCCTCATGTTGCCCCCTGCCTTGCCCTTGTTGTTGCCCCCCATGTTGCCCCCGCTGACAGGGGTAACATCATCCGCCACCCAGTCAGGGTGCTCCTGGATCTCATCCGGCGGGTGCTGCTGGGGCGCTTCATCCCAGTCCGGGCGCTGCTGGCCCATGTAGTGCATGCGGTAGGCCGGCGCCCGGCTGTTGCGCATGCCCTTGCGGTAGTCGATGATGCCCCGCTGCACCAGCCTGTTCCTGGCATCAATCAGCGCATTCTCTCCGTATGGCACGAAGGATAACAAGGTCCTATTCGCGACCTCGATGAACCC